>NZ_LPXN01000137.1 GCF_001618175.1 Oceanibaculum pacificum
GCCTCGCTGGCGGCCTCGGCCTCGGGCGGGCGCTCATCCTCGTAGCGCTTGGCGTCGGCCAGCGCCCGGGTGCGCGCGGCGCGCTCCTCAACGGTCAGCTGCCGCGCCGGCTTGGCCGGGGCGGCAGGGGCCGCCGGGCGCGGGGCGGGGGCCGCCGCCGGCGCGGGGGCCGCTTCCACGGTCTCCACGGCCTCGGGCGTCTGATCCTCGGCCTCGTCCGGGCGTCCGGTCCCGCCGATCGAGCGCTTACGCTTGACCTCGACGGTCACCGCCTTGCTGCGGCCATGCGAAAAACTCTGACGGACCTGTCCGGCCTCGACATTCTTATTCAGAGAAAGGCGGCCGCGCCCCGAAAGGCTAAGCACCTTTTTGCCTTCCTGTTCGGTGTCCTTGCTCATATCCGCTTCGGTCCGTTCTCTATCACTCATGCCCATGTCCTGGCTGCCGCCCACCCCCGGAGGGACGCGAGCGGCGCTACCCTAATCGAGACGGCGAAACCCTGCCAGCCGTCCCGCGTCCGCGACGATCTTTTCCGCCAGGCCACCCGGCGCGATAGCGGCATGCACCGCCCGATCGCGCCCGAAGGCCTCGCCCAATTCCGACGCGTCCAGCACCTCGATCACCGGCCGGTCGCCGGTCAGACCGCGCAGCTTGCCGCGTCCGTCCTCGGCCCCGTCCGATGCTGCCAGCAGCACCGCGGCGGAGCCGGTTTTCAACCAATCCCGCACCTTCTCGAACCCGGTGACCGCCTCGCCCGCACGGCGGGCCAGGCCGATCAGCCCGATCAGGCGGCGGGCCAGAAGCCCTTCCACCCGATTGGTCATCTCCGGGTCGGTGCGCACTGTGGCGCGCGCGGCCCGGGAGAACAACCCTTTCGCCACCGCCCTGTCAAGCGCCGCCCGATCCGCCCGGACCCACAAGCCGCGGCCTGGAAGCCGCTGTTCAAGGTCCGGCACCACCGTGGCGTCCGGCCCGACGACGAAGCGGATCAACACCGCTTTCGGCAGGCTTTCGCCGGTGGCCAGGCAGCGCCGCGATGGCGCCTTGGGATCGTCAGGCTCCAGTTCGTCGTCGTCCGGCGCGATCAGGCCTTGGTCTCCGTTTCATCCTCATCGGCGAACCAATGGGCGCGGGCGGCCATGATGATCTCGTTGGCCTGCTCCTCGCTCATCGCGTTGGCGCCGACGATCTCGCGCAACTCGTCGCCGGCCAGATCGCCCAGATCGTCCAGCGTCTTCACCTCGGATTCGCCCAGCTTCGCCAGCATGCCGGGGGTCAGACCCTCCAGCGCGGCCAGCTCGTCGGTCACGCCCAGCTCCTTGCGGCGAGCCTCGAAATTGGCGTTCTGCTGCTCCAGGAAGGCGGCGGCGCGGGTCTGCAGCTCGGCGGCCACATCCTCGTCGAAGCCTTCGATCTCGGCGATCTCCTCCACCGGCACCAAGGCTACTTCCTCGATCGAGGCAAAACCCTCGTTGATCAGCAGATGGGCAATCACATCGTCGACGTCCAGCGCTTCCATGAACAGGCTGGACAGTGTCTTCACCTCTTCCTGGCGGCGATCCGATTCCTCGGTCTCGGTCAGAATGTCGATGTCCCAGCCGGTCAGCATCGAGGCCAGGCGCACATTCTGGCCGCGACGGCCGATGGCGAGGCTGAGCTGGTCGTCGGGCACGATCACCTCGATGCGATGCAGATCCTCGTCCAGCACCACCTTGGCCACTTCGGCCGGGGCCAGCGCGTTCACCACGAAGGTGGCGGGGTCCGGCGACCAGGGAATGATGTCGATCTTCTCGCCCTGCAGCTCCTGCACCACGGCCTGGACACGGCTGCCGCGCATGCCGACGCAGGCGCCGACCGGGTCGATCGACGAATCCTTGCTGATCACGCCGATCTTGGCCCGGCTGCCCGGATCGCGGGCGACCGCCTTGATCTCGATGATGCCGTCATAGATTTCCGGCACTTCCTGGGCGAACAGCTTGGCCATGAATTGCGGATGCGTGCGCGACAGGAAAATCTGCGGCCCGCGCTGCTCCTCGCGCACGTCGAAGATATAGGCCCGCACCCGGTCGCCCTGGCGGAAGCTTTCGCGCGGCAGCAGCTCGTCGCGGCGCAGGATCGCCTCGGCGCGGCCCAGATCGACCGTGACATTGCCGAACTCGACGCGCTTGACCAGGCCATTGACCACCTCGGTGACGCGGTCCTTATATTCCTCGTACTGGCGCTTGCGCTCGGCTTCGCGCACTTTCTGCACGATGACCTGCTTGGCGGTCTGCGCGGCGATGCGGCCGAAATCGATCGGCGGCAGCGGGTCGATCAGGAAGACGCCCATCTCGGCGGTGGGATCGATGGCGCGGGCCTGCTCCAGCGTCAGCTGGGTGGCCTCGTTCTCGACCTCCGCGACGACCTCGCGATAGCGGGCGAGCGTGATCTCGCCGTTCTTGCGGTCGATATGGGCGCGGATGTCATGCTCGTGACCGTATTTCGACCGGCCGGCCTTCTGGATGGCCATCTCCATGGCGAGGATCACCTCCTCGCGGTCGATATTTTTCTCCCGGGCGACAATGTCGGCCACCTGGAGAAGCTCGGTACGGGGCAGAATAGCGGCAGTTTCCATCGGTTGGGCGTCTCTTCTATCCGTCGCTAACTGTTTTGGCTAACTGTTTGGCGCTTAACTGGTCGGGGCCTCAGCCTCGGCCTGTTCGGCCTGGCTGGCGGCAATCAATTCGTCGGTCAGGATCAACTTGGCCCTGCCGATGTCGGAAAAAGCGATGCGAAGCTGGCCGGCATCGGAGTCCATCAGCACCGCCCCCTCCTCGTCCAGCCCGAGTAGGGTGCCGCGGAAGCGCTTGCGGCCCTCGACGGGCACTTTCGCTTCCAGGCGCGCCTCGAAACCGGCGAAGCGCTTGAAATCCTTGGGCCGCACCAGCGGCCGGTCGATGCCGGGAGAGCTGACTTCCAGCGTGTAGGCGGTGGAAATCGGATCCTCGACATCCAGCAGGGCGGAAATCGTGCGGCTGATATCCGCGCAATCTTCCACATTCATCGGCTTTTGGTCGAGCCTGTCGGCCATAACCTGCAGGGTTTGGCGCTGGCCGCCGGAAAGCTGAACGCGCACGACTTCGTAGCCCATCGCTTCAAGCGAAGGCGACACCATCTGCGCGATCCGATCCGTCAGTTCCATTGCTCCGTCCCGTCGGTCCTGCGGTGACAGCCGCGGATCGCGACACGACAAACAAAAAAGTGGGCAGCCGCCCACTTACATACAATCCGCAACGTATCACCTACTTAAGGGATAGGGTGTATATACCCATTCCCCCCCTAGCTTCAAGGTTTGATTGGCGACATCTCAGTCGCGCGGCCGCCTTTGGAAGGTCAGATAGGCCGGCTTGCGCCCTTCCGCCAAGGCCTTGGCCTCGTAGCGGCTCTCGATCGCGTCGGCTGGGCGGGAGCGCCAGTGGGCCGGCCGGCGGGCCAGCCATTCGAAGGCAGGGTGCGCGGTCACCTGCGCCAGCATCCAGCGCACCAAGCCCATATCGTCGCTGGCGATGCGCAGTTCGGCCCCGTCCTTCAGCAGACGCGCCAGCTCGGCCATCGTCTCGGGCTGGATGAAGCGGCGGAAATGGTGCCGCTTCTTCGGCCAGGGGTCGGCGAACAGCAGGAAGAAACGCTCGACCGAGGCGTCGGGCAGGCGCTCCAGCACTGGCCGCGCATCGTCGGGATGCAGCTTCACATTGGCCAGCCGCTCCTCCTCGATATGGCGCAACAGGCTGGCCACGCCATTCACGAAGGGCTCGAAGCCGATGAAGCAGATGTCGGGATTCGCCTTGGCCTGGGCGGCCAGATGCTCGCCGCCGCCGAAGCCGACCTCGATCCACAGCCGATCTGCCGGCCGGCCGAACAGCGCGGCCGGCGAGAGCGGCCCGGCGGCATCCGCCGGCAGGGCGAGCCGGTGGCGCGGCAGCGCCTCCTCGAAGAGCTGCTCGCGCCAGGGCCGCAGCTTGCGCCCCTTGCGCCGGCCGTAGAATTTGCGTGCCGGGCCGTCGTCCTCTGTGGAACTCATGCGGCGTCTAGAAGGCGCGCTTCAACTCGTCGGCGATGTCGGTGCGTTCCCAGGAGAAACCGCCATCCGCCTCCGGCGCGCGGCCGAAATGGCCATAGGCGGAGGTGCGGGCATAGATCGGCCGGTTCAGCTGCAGATGCTCGCGGATGCCGCGCGGGCTGAGGTTGACCAGCTCCTGCAGCACCTTCGACAGCTTGTCCTCGTCGACCTGGCCGGTCCCGTAGGTTTCGACATACACCGACAGCGGCTTGGAGACGCCGATGGCGTAGGACACCTGGATGGTGCATTTGTCAGCCAGGCCGGCGGCGACCACATTCTTCGCCAGATAGCGGCAGGCATAGGCGGCCGAGCGGTCGACCTTGGTGGGGTCCTTGCCGGAAAACGCGCCGCCGCCATGCGGGGCGGCACCGCCATAGGTATCGACGATGATCTTGCGGCCGGTCAGGCCGGCATCGCCGTCCGGGCCGCCAATGACGAAGCGGCCGGTCGGATTCACGTAGAACTCGGCCTCCGGGCACATCCAGCCTTCCGGCAGAATCTTCAATACGTGCGGGCGCACGATCTCGCGCACCTCGGCCTGCTCCAGATGCGCGGCGTGCTGGGTGGACACCACGATGGAGGTGGCGCGCACCGGCTTGCCGTTTTCGTATTGCAGGGTCACCTGGCTCTTGGCGTCGGGGCCGAGCGGGCTGTCCTTCTCGGCATGGCGGGCCTGGGCCAGCGAGTGCAGGATGGCGTGGGAATAATGGATCGGCGCCGGCATCAGCGCATCGGTCTCGCGGCAGGCATGGCCGAACATGATGCCCTGGTCGCCGGCGCCCTCGTCCTTGTTGCCCGCGGCGTCGACGCCCATGGCGATGTCGGCCGATTGCTCATGCACCAGGCAGGTGACGTCCATGGTCTTCCAATGGAAGCCGCGCTGCTCGTAGCCGATCTCGCGCACGGCGCGGCGGGCGGCGTCGATCAGCTCATCGGGGCCGATATTGTCCGGGCCGCGCACTTCGCCGGCCAGCACGATGCGGTTGGTCGTGGCCAGCGTCTCGACCGCGATGCGGGCATGCGGGTCGGCGCCGAGATACAGATCGACGATGGTATCGGAAACGCGGTCGCAGACCTTATCCGGATGACCTTCGGAAACCGATTCGCTGGTGAACAGATAGCTCTTCTGCGGCACGCTTGCCCCCGTTTGAAATGAGCCCGTGGCGATCCCGGCATGTACGCCGGCGACGCTTATCCGGATGGAGCCGATCCATGTAGATCGACCGCCTTCCCGCGCCAGTAATCGGCCACCCGGAAAGGCAAAAAGCGGCAACTAGTCGCAAGCTTTTCCGGGAGGGTCAAGGAAATTCAGGGGGCGGGAGAAGCCGGGCGCCTCAGCTCTTGGGCTCGGTATTGGTCGCCAGCGCCTTGGCCAGTTCGAACAGCCGCTTGCGCACGGTGGGATCGGTGACCTTGTAGTAAGCGCGCACCAGCTCCAGCGTTTCGCGCTTGGCCATCGGGTCGGCCTCATAGCTGGGGGCGGCGCTTTCCGCCAGCGCCGGCGTGCGGCGCGGCGACTGGCCGCTGGTCTCGGTCGACATATCGTCGAAGAAGAAGGAAACCGGCACATCCAGAACGCGGCTCAGATCGTACAGCCGGCTGGCGCCGATACGGTTGGCCCCGCGTTCATATTTCTGGACTTGCTGGAAAGTCAGTCCCAGGCCCTCGCCGAGCTTTTCCTGGCTCATGCCCAGCAACGTCCGGCGCAAACGAACGCGCCCACCAACGTGCACATCGACCGGATTCGGTTTTCCGGTTCGTCCTGCGCCCTCGGCTTTTCGCCGGCCCCGTCCCGTTAATGCCATGGTTATGTTTCTGATAATTGCTCGTGCGAATGCTTGGGTAGTTAATTAACCATACATTGGTATGTCGTCAACCTGGGATGCAGGTATGACAAACCATATCATCATGTGCCGCGCCTGCCGATGACAATTGTACACAGGAGAAGCAGCAATAACGCTCCCGCATAGAGGGCGTCGCCCCAGCGGGCATAGAGGGTGGCGGCTGCAAGGGCGCGCGGCAAGGGGCCGTCCACCACGCCCTTTTCCTCCAGCCCGATGCGCCGGGTGACGCGGCCATAGGAATCGACGATGCCCGATATGCCGGTGTTCGCCACGCGCACCAGCGGCAGGCCTTCCTCCACCGCGCGCATCCGGGCGATCTGGAAATGCTGGAACGGGCCGGTGCTGAAACCGTACCAGCCATCGTTGGTGACGTTCAGCAGCCAGCCGGGTCGGTCCGCCGGATCGGCGACAACGCCGGGGAAGATCACCTCGTAGCAGATCAGCGGGCTGACCGGCGGCACGCCGGGCACGTCGATGGTGCGCGGCCCCGGTCCGGCCTGGAAATCGAGACTGCTGGCGACGGTCGGCACGAAGCCCAGAATATCGCGTAGCGGCATATATTCCCCGAACGGCACCAGATGCGCCTTGTCGTAGGTCGCCGGCACCGTGCCGCCGGGGCCGATGGCGTACAGGCTGTTCCAGAAATCGGCCCGCCTGCTTGCGCCCTGGCCGCTTCCTTGACCACCTCTGCTCCCCCCGACGGCGGGACGCTCGACCCGGATGCCGCCGGTCAGCACGGCGCCGCCGGAGGGGGCGATGCTGCCGATCATGGCGCGGGCGCGGACATCCTCGCTCAACAGGAAGGGAACGGCGGTT
Organism: Oceanibaculum pacificum; assembly: GCF_001618175.1. GTDB lineage: Bacteria > Pseudomonadota > Alphaproteobacteria > Oceanibaculales > Oceanibaculaceae > Oceanibaculum > Oceanibaculum pacificum. The sequence goes on from NZ_LPXN01000137.1 coordinate 6,760, forward strand.
TCCGACCAGACGATATGGGTCGGCGCGGGCAGGCCGGGCAGCACGGGCGCGGCCGACATTTCCAGATGGGTCAGCAGATGCTGTTCGCGCTTCTCGCCGTTCCATTTCTCCTGCTGCGGGATGTTGGGCTGCACCAGCCGCAGCGTCACGCCGGGCGCCTGCGCCTTCGGATCGTCGATGGCTGGCGCGCCGGCCAGCCGGACCGCCCCATAACCGCCAATGGCGAGCAGCAGCGCCAGGCCGGCTAGCATAATTGCCGGCCGTCGCGTCGCCGGCAGCGCCGCCGCCAGCGCCGTCGCCAGGCCCAGGCCATAAATGCCGACCAGCGAGCCGATCTGCAGCATTGCGGTCAGCGGCGCCCAGCCATAGCCGACCAGATTCCAGGGGAAGCCGGTCAGGATATGGCCGCGCAGATATTCCGCCACGCTCCAGGCCACGGCGAAGCCCAGGGCCAGCGCCGTGCCGCGCAGCCTCAGCCAGTGCAACGCCAATGTCGCCAGCGCCACGAACAGCGCCAGCAGCGCCGGCAGCCCGGCGGCGGCCAGGGGCACCATCCACCAGAAGCGGGCGCTGTCGACCAGCAGGGCGTTGGCGATCCAGTACAGCCCGGCGACGAAGAAACCGAAGCCGAAGCACCAGCCGATGGCGAAGGCCTGGCGGCGCGTGGTGCAGCCCTCGATCTGCCAGATCAGGCCGGTGAAGGCGACCGCGATCAGCGGCAGCAGGTGGAAGGGCGGCATGGCCAGCGCCAGGCCGACGCCCAGCAGCAGGGCCAGGCCATAACGCCGGCGGCCGGTCAGCCCAGCTACGCGCAGCGCCAGCCGATCCAGCCACGGCCAGGTATCGGTCCAGCCGTTCACGGCCTCATGCGCCAGTATCCTCGGGCGGGGTTGCCGGCTCGGAATCCGGCAGGTTACGGACGCGCAGCCGCTTGATGCGGCGCGGATCCACGTCGGTCACTTCGAATTCGATGCCGCTCTCATGACGCACCACCTCGCCGCGCGCCGGCACGCGCCCGGCCAGCATGAAGACGAGGCCGCCCAGCGTGTCGGTCTCCTCGCGCTCATCCTCGTCGAGCACCTGGCCGACCACCTCCTCGAACTCCTCCACGGTGGCGCGGGCATCGGCCAGCAGCCAGCGCGCGCCATCGGCATCCTTGTGCTCGACGATCTTCGGCCCCTCGACGACATCGTGCTCGTCGTCGATCTCGCCGACGATCTGCTCGACCAGATCCTCGATGGTGATCAGCCCGTCTATGCCGCCGAATTCGTCCACCACCAGCGCCAGATGAATGCGCGCCGCGCGCATCTGCAACAGCAGGTCGAGCGCGCGCATCGAGGGAGAGACGAACATGACCTTGCGCAGCAGGCTTTTCAGCGTCGCCTGCTTGGCCGCCCCCCAATATTGCAGCACGTCCTTGATATGGACCATGCCGACCACATCATCGAGCGTCTCGCGATAGACCGGCATGCGGGAATGCGCCGCCTTGGTCATCTCCTTCACCAGGTCGGCCAAGGGCATGTCCTCGGGCACGGCGACGATATCGATGCGCGGCACCATCACATCGACGGCAGTGATCTCGCGCAGCTCGATGATGTTGGTGATCAGCTGCCGCTCGTCCGGGCCGATGGCGGTTTCGGCGTCGCCATTGCCCTCGATCAATTCCTCGATCGTTCCGCGCATCGTCGCCTCGCCGTTGCGCGTCTTGCGGCGCGAACTGAACAGGCTGGTGATGCGCGACCATATCGAAGGGTCTTCGGATGCCCCGTCCAGCCGTGTCTGGCCGTGGGGCTGACTACTGGATGCGTCGCTCATCGCGGCGTAGCGCTAGCCTCCTGCTGGTGCCCGTCCGGCGCCGTCGGGCCGGCATCGGGCTGGTAGGGATCGGCAATGCCCATCCCGCTTAGAATCCGGATTTCCAGGGCTTCCATCTCGGTCGCCTCGTCCTCGGTCTCGTGATCATACCCCAAAACATGCAGCGTCCCATGCACGATCAGATGGGTCGTATGATCGGCCAGGCTCTTATTCTGCTCGGCAGCCTCGCGCGCCATCGTCTGCCAGGCCAGCGCGATATCGCCCAACTGCTGCGGTTCGCCCGGCAGCCGGTCACCCGCGTCGGCCGGGAAGGACAGCACGTTGGTCGGCTTGTCCTGGCCGCGATAGGCGCGGTTCAGCGCCTGCAATTCGGCATCGTCGGTCAAGCGCAGGGCCAGTTCAGCCGGCTCATCCCAATCGCCGGCCGCCGCCAGCGCGGCATGGGCGGCGCCGATTGCCAGCGCCTCGATTTCCGGCAGGGCTGTGCGCCATGCCGGGTCGGCGATCTCTAGGGCGATTTCCGGCGTGACACCCAGGGCGCCAGGGAGGGCGGCGGTCACGGTTTCTCTCCCTCTTCCGTCAGCAGCGGCCGGTCGCGATGGTCGTAGGCCAGCACGATGCGGGTCACCAGCGGGTGGCGCACGACATCCTTGTGGTTGAATGGCACGAATTCGATGCCGCGCACGCCCTGCAGCGTCTCGACGGCGTCGCGCAGGCCGGATTTCGCCCCCAGCGGCAGGTCAGTCTGCGACAGGTCGCCGGTGACCGCCATGCGGGAATTCTCGCCCAGCCGGGTCAGGAACATCTTCATCTGGGTCGGGGTGGTGTTCTGCGCCTCGTCCAGAATCACGAAGGCATTGGCCAGCGTGCGGCCGCGCATGAAGGCCAGCGGCGCCACTTCGATCTCACCGGAGGCGATGCGCTTTTCCACCTGATCGCCCGGCATCATGTCGTATAGCGCGTCATAGAGCGGGCGCAGATAGGGGTCGATCTTTTCCTTCATGTCGCCGGGCAGGAAGCCCAGGCGCTCGCCGGCCTCCACCGCCGGCCGCGACAGGATCAGTCGGTCGACCCGGCGCTGCTTCAGCATCCACACCGCCATGGCCACGGCCAGATAGGTCTTGCCGGTGCCGGCCGGCCCCATGCCGAACACAAGCTCGTTGCGCATCAGCGCGTCGAGATACAGCGCCTGCGTGGGCGAGCGCGGGGTGATGGCGCGCTTCCAGGTCGCCAGCGTCTGGACGTCGCCGGGGGGCTCGGCCTGGCCCGGCGCGTTCAGGGCGAAATTGGCGGCGGCGTCGATATCGGCCAGCGCGATTTCCGCCGGCTGGCCGACAGCCTGGCCCTTCCGGCTGCCTTTGCGCGGGCTTTTTTGCGCCCCGCTCTTGCCCAGCCGGTCGGCCAACCCCTCGATGGCGGCCTTGGCGGCGTTGGCGTTTTCCACCGACCCGTCGATGGAGATCAGATCGCCGCGATAGGTGATGGCGACATCCAGCTTCTGTTCCAGGCGGACGAGGTTGCGGTCATGGTCGCCGAACAGGATCGGCAGCAGGCTGGGATCGTCGAATTTCAGATGGATCGGCGGTTGCAGCAGATCTGTCCGGCTCAAGCCGCTCCCTCCATTTCGGCCACCGGCTCCACGCTGCCGGACAGGCTGTTGGCATAGCCGGCATCGATGGCGACCGGCACGATCTGGCCGATCAGCCGCGGATTGCCCCGGATCACCACGGATTGCAGATAGGGGCTCTTGCCGATCAACTGGCCGGGCAGCTTGCCGGTCTTTTCCACCAGCACCGGCAACGTGCGGCCGGCCATGGAAGCGTTGAAGGCGGTCTGTTGTTCCGTCAGCAGCGCTTGCAGCGCATAGAGCCGGTCGGATTTTGCCTGCTCCTCGATCTGCATTTCCAGCAGGGCCGCGGGCGTGCCGGGTCGGGAGCTGTATTTGAAGGAGAAGGCCTGGGCGTAGCCGACATCGCCGACGAGCTTCAACGTCTCCTTGAAATCCGCCTCGCTTTCGCCGGGAAAGCCGACGATGAAGTCGGAGGACAGCGCCAGATCGGGCCGGGCGGCGCGCAGCTTGTCGACGATGCGCCGGTAATCCGCCGCCTTGTGCTTGCGGTTCATCGCCTCCAATACGCGGTCGGAGCCGGACTGGACGGGCAAATGCAGATAGGGCATCAGCGCCGGCACCGCGCCATGCGCGGATATCAGATCGTCATCCATGTCGCGCGGATGAGAGGTGGTGTAGCGAATGCGCGCCAGCCCGTCGATCTCCGCCAGCGCGCGGATCAGCCGGCCCAGGCCCCAGTCGCGCCCGTCCGGCCCCGCGCCGTGATAGGCGTTCACATTCTGGCCGAGCAGCGTGATCTCCTTCGCACCCGAGCCGACCAGGCGGCGCGCCTCCGCGACGATCTGGGCGGCGGGGCGGGAGAATTCGGCCCCGCGCGTATAGGGCACCACGCAGAAGGTGCAGAATTTGTCGCAGCCTTCCTGCACTGTCAGGAAGGCGGATGCGCCCTCCAGCTTCTGTTCTTCCGGCAGATGGTCGAACTTGCTCTCCACCGGGAAGTCGGTGTCCAGCACGCCTCTTTCGCCCGGGCCGGCGGCGCTGCGGGTGGCCCTGGCCACCATCTCCGGCAGGCGGTGATAGGCCTGCGGCCCGAACACCATGTCGACGAAAGGCGCGCGGGCCATGATCTCGGCCCCTTCCGCCTGGGCGACGCAGCCGGCTACGGCCAGCACCATCTGCCCGCCCTCGGCCGCCTTGCGCTGCTTCATCTGGCGCAAGCGACCAAGCTCGTGGAAGGTTTTCTCCGATGCGTTCTCGCGGATATGGCAGGTATTGACGATCACCATGTCGGCGCCGTCCGGCGCATCGGCCGGCTCATAGCCCAGCGGCGCCAGGACATCCGCCATGCGGGCGGAATCATAGACGTTCATCTGGCAGCCATAGGTGCGGATAAAAAGCTTCTTCGCCACTGTCGGTCCCAGCCGGTCTCGCGCGTCACGTCAGGTGGTATTTCCGAAGGCCCTTATCTAGGGCCTGGGGCGGCCGAACGCCAGCCCTGTCTTTGTCCTTTCTGGCAGCTATGCGGCCTTGCTGCCCGCATCGGGCGGGCTGTCGCCGGCGCCGGGTGGCGGCAGCGCCGGCATCTCGCGCCCGGCATTGGCCGCCGCGACGCCCAGCGCCACCAGGCGATGGCAATGCGCCGCCATTTCCTTGCGGCTGGGAAAATCCTCCAGCCGCACCGGCTCGTGGAAGCGCACCGATATCGCCACCGTGCCCAGCCCCAGCACGCGCCACAGATGCGGTGCCAGGTCCATGGCGCCGTACCAGGCGAACAGCGGCCGCAGGCCCCGGCCGATCGGGATGCCGTTCAGTCGGGCGTAGGAAATCGATACCGGCTGCACCATCACCTTGTGGCCGTCCACCATGGTTTCGGCGGCGGCGAACAGGGCGCTCTTGAAGGGCAGGGTGCGATTGCCGTCATTGCTGGTGCCTTCGGGGAACAGCACCAGATTGCCGCCCTTCTGCAAGCGTTCGGCGATGCTGTCGCGCTGGTCGCCGGCGCGCGTGCCGCGCCGTATCACGAAGACGGTGCGCTGCAATTGCGCCAGCCAGCCGAAAAGCGGCCAGCCCTTCACTTCGGCCTTGGCGACGAAGCTGCCGGGAATCAGCGAGCCCAGCACGATGACATCGAGATAGGAGGTGTGGTTGCTGACATACAGCACCGGCGGCCCGGCGAGCCGCTTGCCCGAAACCTGTACCCGGAAGCCCATCAGGGCCAGGCAGAGCCGGTGGTAGAACACCGGCAGGGTCACCGCCAGCCGCGCGTTCAGCGCGACGGCGACTGCCTGGACGGGCATCAAGGGCAGGGTGATGGCCAGATAGGCCAGCAGCCGAACCAGCGCGAGCAGGGGATTGCCCATACGGATCATGTTGTGACCGGCTCCGCCCTTATTCGCCCCAGGCGTCGCGCGTGGAGCGGGCGTAATGCTGGTAATAGCTTTCCGTCACCTGGTCGGTCTTCACGATGACGCAGACATCGGTGGTGTTGAATTGCGGGTCGATCACCGCGCCGTCGCCGACATAGCCGCCCAGCCGCAGATAGCCCTTGATCAGCGGCGGCAGGCCGGCCAGCACGCGCTTGGCGTCGATTTGCTCGGCCGGCAGCCTGTTCATGTCGGTATAGCGATCCGGCAGCGCCACCGGGCGCAATTCCGGCGGCGCCAGATGATGGTGGTGCAGATAGGACAGCGATTGCGCCAGCGCATCGACATCGTTGCCGGGCAGGCTGGCGCAGCCGAACATCAACTCGATATCGTGGTGGAACACATAGGCGGCGATGCCCTTCCACAAAAGCTGCATGGTCGGGCGGTTGCGGTAGCGCGAATCGGTGCAGGATCGCCCCAGTTCCAGGATTGGTCCCGGCCAGGCGACGATCTTCGCGATGTCGTACTCGTCCGCAGTGTAGAAGCCGCCATGCGCCTGGGCCGCCGCGCGGCGGATCAGCCGGTAGGTGCCGACAATGGATTCCGGCCCGTCGCCCAGCGCATGGTCGATCACCATGAGATGGTCGGCCACGGCGTCGAAACTGTCGAAGTCGCGCCGGGCGGCGGCCATTTCGGGCGTCGGCTTGGCGTGCATCTCGTCATAGAAGACGCGGTAGCGCAGGGCCTGGGCAGCCTCGATATCCGCCGTGCTGCGGGACAGGCGCACTTCCAGCGAGCCGTTCCGCAGATCGCCGAGATCGCCTTCCGTGCGTCCCTCTATCCGGGCTGGCCGGGCCCGCCCCGGCGAAAGTCGATCGCCGCCGCCGTCGGATGGCGATTCGTCGCCGCTGCCGGCGGGCCGATCGGACGGGGGGTGGGAATGACCCATCGATACGCTTTCTATTTCTTGTCGCGTTGTCGCTTGGAATTCAGGGGAATTCCGTACAGTTCCAGGCGATGGCCGACCAGGCGGTAGCCCAGCTTCATCGCCATCTCCTCCTGCAGCTTCTCGATTTCCTCGCTCTGGAATTCGACGACGCTGCCGGTTTCGATATCGATCAGATGGTCGTGATGCTCTTCCGGGGCTTCTTCATAGCGCGCGCGCCCGTCGCCGAAATCGTGCCGTTCCAGGATGCTTGCTTCCTCGAACAGCCGCACGGTGCGGTAGACGGTGGCGATGCTGATGCGCGGATCGATCGCGGTTGCGCGCTGATAAACCAGCTCGACATCGGGATGATCGGTGGAGGTCGATAAAACCTGCGCGATGACCCGGCGCTGCTCGGTCATCTTCAGGCCCTTTTCCTGACACAGGCGTTCCAGGCGCGAGGCTTCCATTGGCTGCTTCTTCTCCCCTTACCGAACCTAGCCGATTATAACCAAAACGGCGTCGCAAACCCAAACAGTTCGCGACGCCGCTTTGTAAATGCCGAAAGGCGGTTTGGAAAGGACCGGATGCGCCCTAAGGTGCCGAGGGGCGCCGCCTTGCTTCTTATTCCGCCGCGTCGCGCCGGGCGCGCGTGCCGAGGCCGATGGCCCGCGCCAGCTTGCTGCGCTGCTTGGCGTAGTTCGGCGCCACCATCGGATAGCTGGCCGGAAGGCCCCATTTCTCGCGATATTCTTCCGGGCTCATGTCGTAGGCGGTCTTCAGATGCCGCTTCAGCATCTTCAGCTTCTTGCCGTCTTCCAGGCAGATGATGTAGTCGGGCGTCACCGACTTCTTGACCGGGACCGCCGGCTGCAGCTTCTCCTGCGGCACGACGACGGCTTCGCCGAGGCCGCCAAGCTTGGCGTGAACCTGTTCGATCAGAGTCGGAACGTCCGTCATCGAGACGGTATTGTTGGACACGTAAGCCGACACGATCTCGACGGTAAGACGAAGCATTTCGTCTTTTTCGACGACCTCTGCCATTTGGGTGGACATATAAAAGCTCTCCGAAGTCATAAACACGGCGAAATTAGGCTTTATCGAAGCTAATTTCAATACTTACTACATAAGAAAAATTAGGCGTTATGCAATATAGCGTGGTGGCGTTTCGTCGCACTCTTCACGCAATCGCGTTAGCGTTGCAAGTCGCACCGCATGTTCAACGCATCGATAAAGGTGCCGTCTACTTCACGATAATATTTCGGGCGCCGTCCGATTATGGAAAAGCCAAAAGACTGGTAGAGCCTCTGGGCGGCGAAATTGCGTTCGGAGACTTCCAGAAACAACGAGCGGACGGCTTTTTCCCGGGCTTTTTCCAGGCACGCCGCGACCAGCCGCCGGCCCAGCCCGCGATCCTGATAGGCCGGCAGGATGCCCAGCGTCAGCAGTTCCGCTTCCTCCTGCAAAGCCTGGCACATGGCGAAGCCGACCGGCACGCGGCCGGCATTGGTGGATATTTTCAGCAGCAGCGAATAGCCGCCCTGGACCGCGAACATGCGCGCGACGAAATCGCGGCCCCAGGGCTGGTCGAAGCACATTTCCTGCAGCCGCGCGATGATGCCCACATCGAAGGGGCCGGCATCGACGATGTTGGGACGCAGCGCGGCGGCGCGGTCCAGATCCTCTTCCCTCATGGCGCCACCCGCAGCACCGCGGCCTTCGGCAGGGTGACGTCGGGCGCGCGCAGATAAAGCGGCCCGACCGGCCCGTCCGGCAGCGCCCGGGTCGCGCCCAGTGCTGCGACCAGGCGGGCATCGGGCTGCGCCGGCGCATCGGCGATCTCCACCGCCAGCCCGGCCGCGCGCAGGCTGTCGCGGGCGGTTTCGGCGGCATCGCCGGCCAGCAGCAGCGGGCCGGTCCGCACCAGCGCGGCGAGGTCGGCGGGGGCGACCGCCTGGGGCGGGCAAAGCGGGCGCGAACCGGCGTCGAAAAGCTGCACGAACAGATCGCCGCGCCGCGAATCCAGCGCCACCAGCACCGGTTTGCCCGTCGGATGCCCGGCGAGAGCCCCTTCGGCGATGGCTTCCAGCGTGGTCACGCCGACCAGCGGCTTGCCGGCCGCCAGCGCCAGCGCGCGCGCCGTCGCCAGCCCGATCCGCAGCCCGGTGAAGGAGCCGGGGCCGACCGTCACCGCCAGCCGGTCGAGGGCGGCGTAAGCCATTCCGGCCTCCGCCATCGCCGCCTCGACCATCGGCAGCAGCGCCTCGGCTTGGCCGCGCGCCATCGTCCGCTGCCGGTGCGCCAGCGCGCGCCCATCCTGCAGGATGGCGACCGAGCAGCCGCTGAGCGCGGTATCGAGAGCGAGAATCTTCACGGGACGCCGATCTATGCTATTAGCCAACTCCTGGAAGCTTAGGACATATACGCCGATTGCCCGGCTTGTAAATTCCGGGCGAAGATCGAGGAAAGGGCGAGCGATGCTGGTGGATGTCAGGCAGGCGGTGCCGGCGGTGGACGTCGCCCTGGCCTATGCCACCCCGGATAATTTGACCGGCCGGCCGATCTATCGCCGCGATGGCTGCTATCTGCACGCCGATGCCATCGCCTGCCTGGCCCGCGCCGCTGAGCTTGCCCGCCCGCTGGGCTACCGGTTGAAGCTGCTGGACGCCTTCCGCCCGGTTGAGGCGCAATGGGCGTTGTGGGAGGCTTTTCCGATACCCGGCTTTGTCTCCGACCCGCGCACCGGCTCGGTGCCGCATTGCCGGGGCGTGGCTGTCGATCTGACGCTGGTCGACGGCGCCGGGCGGGCGCTGGAGATGGGGACCGGCTTCGACGATCCCAGCCCGCGCGCCTGGCATGGCGATACCGAGATATCGGCAACCGCGCAGCGCAACCGTTTCGTGCTGCTGGGCATCATGTCGGCGGCGGGCTGGGATTTCTATTCCCGCGAATGGTGGCATTACCAACTGTTCCAGCCGCGCCGCTATCCGGTGCTGAGCGACAGCGTGCTGTCGTCCGGCCTTATGGCATAGCCCGTCCGCCGCGTGTGCGGGGCGGCCCTGTCGTGCTAGAATTGCATTGGGGAATAGCGTGCCTGTGCGATAGGAGCATAGGCGTCCATCGCGAGCGGAGAGGAATGGCGGGCGTTGACCAGCATGCATTGGAACCGAGGCAAAAGGCTTAGGGATATGCAGGGTTTCCTTTTCCGTCCCGCCCTGATGGCGGCGGTTTTGGGCGCCTGCGCCCTGGAGGCTGGCCTGCAGAGCCGGCCGGCCGCCGCACAGCGCGCGGAAGAAGCCGCCTCGGCCGTGATCCTGATGTATCACCGTTTTGGCGAGGAGGACGTGCCCTCCGCCAGCATCCGCCTGGATCAGTTCGAGGCGCATCTGGAGGAATTGAAGAGCGGCGGCTACAGCGTGCTGCCGCTGGCACGTATCGTGACCGCGCTGCGCAACCGCCAGCCACTGCCCGAACGCACGGTGGCCATCACCATCGACGACGCTTACCGCTCGGTCTATGAGGAGGCCTGGCCGCGCCTCAAGGCCGCCGGACTGCCTTTCACCATCTTCGTCTCAAGCGATCTGCTGGATGCCCGCGGCACCGACTATATGGGCTGGACCGAGCTGCGCGAGCTGGCGCGCGGCGGGGCCGCCATCGGCAGCCAGACGGCCTCGCACCCGCATCTGCCGGATATGCCGATCGACAAGGCGCGCGACGACATCCTCTATTCCGTCAGCCGGATCGAAAAGGAAATCGGCCAGAAGCCGGCCTTCTTCGCCTATCCCTATGGCGAATACAGCCTGGCTATCCGCGATGCGGTGGCAGAGGCCGGTTTTGCCGCCGCCTTCGGGCAGAATTCCGGGGTGGCGCATGATCGCGGCGATCCCTACCAGATGCCGCGCTTTCCGCTGAATGAGAATTACGGCGGCATCGACCGGTTCCGGCTGATTGCGTCCGCCCTGCCGCTGCCGGTGGAGGATCTGACGCCCGCCGACCCGGTGCTGACCGGGGCGAACCCGCCGGCCGTCGGCTTTACCGTGCTGCCGGGCATCGGCGATATCGCCAATCTGGATTGTTTCGCCTCCCGCCAGGGCCGCACCAACATTGAGCGGTTGCCCGGCGGGCGGATCGAAATCCGCCTCACCGAGGCCTTTCCCGCCGGCCGGTCGCGCATTAACTGCACCATGCCCGCCCCGGATTCCCGCTGGCGCTGGTTCGGTCTGCAATTCTACGTCCCGGCGGCGCGGTAAGGGCGGGACTAACCCTCGTTGAGAGGGTCGGAAGGACCGCCGGAAAGGGTGGTGTCGCTGTCCCGGGTGGTGGCCACGGAGATGCCGTGGGCCAGTTCGGCCTGCTCCAGCTCGGCAAGCTGATTGCCCTTCATGATGATGCGCAGCGTGCGGATATAGTCCGGTCCGCGTTCCGAATAGCGCAGCAGATGGCCGGCCAGGCGATAGCCGTCCAGCGGCTTGCCCTGCTGACGCAGCTCGGCGCGCGCCTTGCGGAAATCGGCATAGGCGGCATGGCTGTTCAAATTCAGCGAATAGGCCGCGACCGCGTCGATCAGCTTGTCGAAGCTGCGGATCACATGGGTTTCGCCCGGCTTGCGGTTCTGCTGCACCAGGCCGTGGGAATCCTTCCACGCATATTGCCCGAACAGCGCATTGCCCTGGCGGGCGACGCGCGAGGTGCCCCAGCCGCTTTCCTCGATCGACTGGGCAAGCGCCAGCGAGACCGGCACCGCGTCGACCCGCAGCAGCAGCGCGCCCAGATCGCCATCCTCGACACCGTAGAGGGTGGAAAGCCGCGCCAGCAGCGCGCGCTCCTCCCAACGGGGTTGCAGCCCCGACTCGCGCCGCGCCTTGATGCTGAGCAAGGCGCGGCGATCCTCGCCGACCTCCTCGTTCACCCGCAGGATCAGCGGCAGCATGGTCTTCAGGAACAGCCGCTTGCGCTCCTCGATCTGGGTCAGCTTGCGCAGATCCGCCGGCACCGAGGCCAGGAACAGGCGCGGCACGTCCTGCACGCCTTCGCGCACGGCCGTGAGGTCGTAGCCGATGATGTCGAACAGCAGCGCTGCTTCGCTGGACTGGTTGATCGACCGCATGGTGCCGGGCACATGCACGGGCCCCTTGCCGTTGAACAGCTTCACCCGGGGGGCCGGCCGATAGACCGGGGTGGGCGCCGAGGATACCGGGATTGCGACGGCGCCATGCGGCGTGCCGGAAGCGGCGTCGGGCAGGGCGGCGGCGATCTTCGCCGGGCCGGACAGAACCGCCCGGATGGAATCGGGCAGCGGGGCAACCATTGCCTGCATCATCTTGGGATAGGGCAGGGTGGGTCCGGCGAGGATAGCCGTCGCCTGCAGGGCAATCACCGATGCGCCGAGCAGGCAGAGGGAAATATTAACGAAGCTGGGCTTTCGCATCCCGGTCTTCGCTCCTTCGTTGTTTCAACAAAAAGCCGGCCCCGTCGTCCCGCGCGCATGCGCGCGGGAGCCTACATTTCGACAGTAGGGGTAAGGGGTGCCGGCGACGCCGTTACATGACGGCGCGCACCTCCGACACTTCAGGAATATAATGCTTCAGCAGGTTCTCGATCCCCATCTTGAGGGTCGCGGTGGAGCTGGGGCAGCCAGCGCACGCGCCTTGCAGGTGAAGATAGACCACCCCTTCCTCGAAACCGTGGAAGGTGATGTCGCCGCCATCCTGGGCGACGGCGGGACGGACGCGGGTGTCGAGCAGCTCCTTGATGGTCTGCACGATCTCGCTGTCCTCGCCGGCATCCTCGGAAGCAGCGGAAGCGTCATCCAGCAGCAGCGGTTCGCCGGTGGTGAAATGCTCCATAATCGCGCCCAGGATGGCGGGCTTCAGGACATACCATTCCTTCTCGTCCCGCTTGGACACGGTCACGAAGTCACTACCGAAGAACACGCCACTGACGCCCTCGACCGCGAACAGCCGCTTCGCCAAGGGCGAGCGGGCAGCGGCTTCCGCCGACGTGAAATCGGCCGTGCCCGACGCCATGACGTCGCGGCCGGGCAGGAATTTCAGCGTCGCCGGGTTGGGCGTCGATTCGGTCTGAATAAACATTTCTCTACCTCCAAGCATCCAGGCTCGGTTGCGTTCCAATTCCGGACTTACATGGTCCAGTTTCGGACGCAGATCAAGCAGGATGCCTTCCGGATGCGATTGCTACGGGCCGATTGCGGCGCGAAAGCGGCGAAATCGGGGAATCTTCGGCTACCTCAGAAAGCCGACGATGTCGTGAACCTGGTCGACGACCGGGGCGGCGATGGCGTTGGCTTTCTCCCCGCCCTCGCGCAGCACCTGGTCGACATAGCCGGGGTCCTTGGTCAGGCGCTGCATCTCGGTGCCAATCGGTCCCAGCACGGAGACGGCGAGGTCGGCCAGCCGGCCCTTGAACTCGGCGAAGCCCTTGCCGGCGAATTCCGTCACCACATCGCCGATCTCGCGGTCCGACAGCGCGGCGTAGATGCCGATCAGATTGGCGACTTCCGGCCGCTCCTTCATGTCCTCGGCGCTCTCGGGCAGCGGCAGCGGGTCGGTCTTGGCGCGCTTCAGCTTCTGGGCGATTTCGTCCGGCCCGTCGGTCAGATTGATGCGGCTCTGATCCGAGGCGTCCGACTTGCTCATCTTCTTGGTGCCGTCGCGCAGGCTCATGACGCGCGCGGCGGTGGCGAAGATCTGCGGCTCCGGCAGCGGGAAGAAATCGACGCCGAACTGGCTGTTGAAGGCCTGGGCGATGTCGCGCGCCAGCTCCAGATGCTGCTTCTGGTCGTCGCCGACCGGCACATGGGTTGCCTTGTAGGTCAGGATGTCGGCGGCCATCAGGTTCGGATAGACATAAAGCCCGACCGTAGCGTTGTCGCGGTTCTTGCCCGCCTTGTCCTTGAACTGGGTCATGCGGTTCAGCCAGCCGATGCGCGCGATGCAGTTCAGCACCCAGGCCAGCTCCGCATGGGCCGGCACGCGGCTCTGGTTGAACAGGATATTCTTCTGCGGGTCGACGCCCGACGCGATCATCCCGGCCGCCACCTCGCGGATGCTGGCGTGCAGCACCGCCGGATCCTGCGGAATGGTGATGGCGTGCATGTCGACGACGCAGAAGATGCACTCGAAATCATTCTGCAGCTTCACCCAGTTGCGGATCGCGCCCAGATAATTGCCGAGATGCAGGTTTCCGGTCGGCTGGATGCCGGAAAAGATCAGGTTGTTGGACATGGCGCGGTCGTGTCTCCGGGTGCGGCGCTCGTGGATAAGCGGGCGCGACTATTCGCCCATCAGGGCCGCAGGGTCAAGGGCGGGTTGGAGGGAATCCCCTCGCCCCGGCAGGGGAGAGGG
>NZ_LPXN01000138.1 GCF_001618175.1 Oceanibaculum pacificum
GGCGCCGCCAATCCGGGTCCAGGGCGCTCACGGTGATGCGGCCGGCCCTGTCGAGCGTGCGGGGGCCGATCGGGCCGCGATAGATGCTGGAGAGGTGCACCTGCTTGCCGTTGCGCCGGCAGTGCGTCGGCGCCAGCCTCTCGCCCGGCGGCGCTTTGTTGCCCGGTGGCAGCAGGCCGGGTTGGAAGTCGTCGAGAACGGCAATGAGGGCGGGGCAATCGGCGATGCGGAGTCCGAAGGTGGTGCCCGTCTTTACGCGGGTGAGGAGAAACCCCTGCAGCCGGCCGCTGCGGCAGCGCGCCCGCACCAGGCCGGCCGCCTGGGCGAGGATGTAGGGCGTGATCAGGGCGTCCTCCAGCACCGGCGGCGAGACCGGTATTTTCCAGAGCGGATCGACCCGGAGCCTGATGGCCACGCGATGCCCCAGAACGGCTTCGTCGAGAGCTTTAACGGCAAGCTCCGAGACGAGTGCCTCAACGAGACGCTGTTCACGTCGATGAACCACGCCCGGGCCGTCCTTGCCGCCTGGAAACAGGACTACAACCATGTGCGGCCCCACACGGCCCTCGCTGGCCTAGCCCCGGTGCCAGCCGCAACAAGATCACGCGCGCAATGTGGGCCGGGGCATGCCCCGGCCCACATTGCCATCCCCGCCCAGATCGGGCATCAAACGGTGACAAGACTCAACTTCTGAACGGACACAATCAGGGGATCAGGTCACGCCGACCCGGAAGATTGGGAATTGCTTGGCCACTTGCCCTCCGCATCCAGCGCATTGGGGGCCGCTGCCCTGGCCTCGACCATGGCCTCGGTCCAGGCGCCCGGATCGAAGGGCGCCACCACGGCCAGATACTGGCCGGTGCGCAGGAAGCGCCGAGCCGATCCCGGCGGCGGTGATCTATCGTAGGGGCATACTCGTGCAAATCCCCCGTCCGGAGCGCTTCGCCATTCATAAGCTGATCGTCTCGGAACGGCGCCGCGGCCGGGATGGCAGCTTGCCGAGCTTGGATGCCAAGAGCCGATCTTCCGCTGCCGGCCACCTTCTGTATCTAAGGATAGCGTGATTGAACTGAGAATCGCTATCGCTTGATTGATTGCCCCCTGTTGGGAAAAATAATCTCTAAAGAAGCTAAGGGGGACGGCCATAACGACCGAACTGCCCGAGCCGGTAAATGCGGCGATCAGCAAGCTCTACGAGGCCGGTTTCGACACCGCCTTGTGGCAGGAGGGGCTGGAAAGCCTCTGCCGCGCCGTTGGCGCGCATTCGGCGGTTACCGTGCCGCGCATCGCCGCCGAGAACACGTTGCTGCTGCCCTGCACCGTGGAAATGGAGGATTTCCTCAAGGCCTTCGTGGCCGAGGAATGGTACCGGCGTGACCTGCGGGCGGAGCGCGGCTGGCCGCTGGTCGATGCCGGCCGGCCGGTGGTGCTGGAACAGGATATCGTCACGTCGGAAGATCACGCGCGCGAGCCGCTGTACCAGGAATTCTACCAGCGCCACGGCATGCTGTGGTGGGCGGGGATCACCTTCAAATCCTTCGATCAGCATTATGTTGTCTCGCTATCCCGGCGGCCCGACCAGAATCCGTTCGACGAAACCGACAGGCGGCTGTTCCAGGCGCTGACCGGACATCTGTCGCGGGCGCTGACCATGGCCGAGCGGCTGGCGACGGCGACCGCCAGGGGCGGCCTCAGCACGCTGGAAGCGCTGGATTGCGGCGGCATCCTGGTGAATGCGCGCGGCCGGGTGATCGCCGTGAATGCGCAGGCAGAGACCATGCTGGGCGACGGGCTGACCATTGCCGGCAGCCGGCTGCTGGCCCGCGATGTCGACAGCAACGCAGCGCTGCAGAGCCTGATTGGCCGCACCTTACGCGATGGTCCGCAGGAGGAAGGCGCTGTGGCTATTCCCCGGCCATTGCGCCGGCCAATCCTGGTTCATGTGCTGCCGATTCCGGCGGCGGCGCGCGCGCCCTTCCTGTTCGGCAAGGCGCTGCTGGTGCTGGCCGACCTCGACAGAAGCCCGGTGCCGCGGGAAACCACGCTGATCCGCGCCTTCGGTCTGACCCAGCGGGAGGCCGCATTGGCGGCGCGGCTGGCCGAAGGGCTCGACCTCGCGGAGGCGGCGGTGCGGCTGGAGATCGGCCGGGAAACCGCCCGCACGCATTTGAAATCGATCTTCCACAAGACCGACACTAAACGCCAGACAGAGCTGGTCGCCCTGCTGCAACGTCTCAGCACCCAGCACGGCGGCACAAGATTTTCTTAAAATAGCGGCGATTTCCATCCTGCCTCACCCGTACGGGGGAGGACGGGCTTTCCCTCGTTCCGGCCTAATGACGTCAAACGCCGTCAGGGCCAGCGAACGAAGGGAGCATTCATGTCCACGCTCGAAGAACTGAAGACGAAGCACCCGGAGCCTTTCAACAGCCTCTTGGGGCAAAGCATCACGCATGGCGTGTTCAGTTTTTCATCCAACCATCCCGTCGTCGAAAGCGATGCTTTCTCGGCAGACCGGATAGCCGACGGGGTGCAGATCGTTGTTGGCGGGTGGGGAAGGGATTCAATCACGATCCGAGAAGGCGATGGCGACGTCATCGCCATACCCGGACCAGGCCTGGATGCTCTTTACCTGCCGGATATCGTCGAAGGCAGCGATTGGAATATTGGTTACTGGCGTACTGATACGATTGTGGCATCCGGCATAGCCAGCGAGAAACCCGCCGGCCAGGGGATGCTTTTCTATAACGAGACCCTCGACCAGACGATCGCCACGGGGCACGGATTTAACACTATTTATCTGGGTTCCGGTCATCGGCTCGTAAACGAGCAACTAACTGAAATATTTAGAATTCAGTTGGAATCGCTCGATGCCTATATGGGCTTCCTGAATGTGCAGGAGCTGATCGATCAGGACTTCCTGCCAGTCGGCACATCCGATAACGACGTCGTAAAACTCGTCAAATTCCTTGGTGGCGCGCCGCAGAACTTCCTGGACAGCGATCTCGGTGAGGCAATCGTCCTGGAGGAAGCGACCGCGTATGTGGGGACCGACATTGAAGATCATGTCTATTCCGAAATTGGTGGCCACGACATTTTCATGGGTTTGGGCAAGGACTTTGCGGATGTGCGCGGGGTCACCGCGACCAATGTAGTGAATGGCGGCAATCAGGGCGACACCATCCTGGGCGGCGATGGCGGGGACGAGCTGCGCGGCGGCAAGGGTCTGGACAGCATCGTCGGCGGCGCCGGAGACGACACGATCTATTCCGGCCTTGGGCAGGACACGCTGACCGGTGGTAACGGGGCCGACATCTTCGTCTTGCGCGGCTTCGACGTAAATTTTCCCGGCGCGGTGCTCGCCCCGACCGTGACCGATTTCCAGGCCGGGCTCGACAAGTTGGCGATCCAGGGCGTCACCGACGCGCAGATCGCCGCGGCGCTGGCTGGCCAGACGCAAATATCAGGCGGCGTGCAGTTCACCATCGCCGGGGCGACCGTCACCGTGCAGGGCGTCAATACCCTGGCGGCGTCGGATATCGGCACCGCCGACTTCTTCGGCATCTGACGGCAACCGAATAACAGGGAGGAACCGCCATGTCGCTGGGAGCGCTCTCCTACAACGACCCGATCTATATGGACGATCTGCTGGGAATCACATTCTCGGACTGGAGTTGGGGCTGGGACCGCGCCGTCCCCATCGACATCAATGGCGACGGGCGCCAGGAAGTACTGATTGGCCCGCACTCGCTGCTGGAGCAGGTCAATCTGCAAACCAGCGAACGCAATGTGATGGTTCTGTCCTTCGACGGGCAGGGGCTGGTTGATATCACCGCTTCGGTCCTGCCGGAAACCGCCAAGGCGGTGCTGCTGCGCAACATCGTGCTTGCCGATTTCAACGGCGATGGCATCGACGACATCTTTCTGAACAATACCGGCACCGAAGCCTATTCGCCTTTCCCCGGCGAGCAGAACAGGCTGTTCCTGTCGAATGGCCAGGGCAGCTACACCGACAATACGGCGACGCTGCCGCAGATCACCGATTTCAGCCATGGCTCGGTGGCGGACGATTTCGACGGCGATGGCGATATCGACCTCTACATCAACAATCTCGGCGACGACGAATTCCATGTCAGCTATCTGCTGTTGAATGATGGGGCCGGCAATTTCTCCGAGCCCTACCGCTGGAGCGAGCCGGGCTCGCCCGGCTTCTCGACAGATTTCACGACGATCGAGAGCGGCTATCACCCCGACCGGTTTGACATGAATGGCGATGGCGTGGCGGATGTCTGGCTGGGCGACATCTATCTGCGCGGCGGCGGGCAGCAGCTTGCCAGCTTCGGCTATATACTGAACGACGGCAACGCCAATTTCGAGCTGGTATTCGACGAAAGCCTGCGCCCGGCCTATCCGACGCTTGAACTGCCCACCGATGCGCCGGAATACACCCAGGCCGCCGACTTCAACAAGGACGGGCTGTTGGACCTGCTGGTCTATTGGACGGCCAATGGCGCCGTGAAGGGCACCTATTTCCAGTATCTGCGCAATGACGGGCCGAATGGTTACACCGATGTCTCGCACCTGATACCGGGGCAGGAGAATGGCGGGTTGCTGCCCGTCATGGCCGGCGCGCCAAACTTCCAAGTGGTCGACCTGAATGGTGACGGGTCGCTGGATATCGCGATGAGCATGTGGACCGAGGACTGGACGGCGCAGCGCACGCTCTGGTTCCTCAATGACGGTTTCGGCGGGTTCACCCAGCTCAATGGCGATCTCTTTCCGGCCAACCAGAAATTCGCCTTCGCCGATGTGAATGGCGACGGCATCCAGGATGTCGTCTATGGCGTGCAGGATTACTGGCTGCCGGATGGCCTGGTGGGGGAGCGCTATGGCCACGAATATGGCGTGGTCCGGCTGGGCGCGCTCTCAGGACCGGGACAGCGGCATGTCGGGAGCGATGGCGTCGATTCGATCCTGGGCGGGGCCGGCAACGACACCATCCTCGCCGGCAATGGCAACGACACCATCTTCGCCGGCGATGGATTCGACAGGATCGATCTGCGCCTGACCACCGGCAACAACATCGCCAATGGCGGCAACCAGGGCGACACCATCTTCGGCGGCGCCGGCAATGACGAGCTGCGCGGCGGCAAGGGGCTGGATGTCATCGAGGGCGGGGCCGGGGATGACACGATCTATTCCGGCTTGGGGGCCGATACGCTGACCGGTGGCGAGGGTGCTGATGTCTTTGTGCTGCGTGGCTACGATGCGCGGTTCCCGGACGCCAACCTGCAGCCGACCGTGACCGATTTCGAGGCCGGCATCGACAGGATCGCCCTGCAGGGCGTGACCGACGCGGAGATTGCCACGGCGCTGGCCGGCCAGACGACAGTGTCAGGCGGGGTGCAGTTCACCATCGCCGGGGCCACCGTCACCGTGCAGGGAGTCAGCAGCCTCTCCACATCGGATGTCGGCACAGCCGCCGATCTGGGAGTGTGAATGTCTTTCGGGCTGCTCGGTAATCCATAGGAGGCACGCGAGACGGCGCTACCGTGAAGCGTCCAGCCGCAAGCTGTTTGCCGTTTCGGACGCGAGCAGCTTGCGGCGGCGATGCAACAGAAGGGTTAATGCCAGCGCCCACCAAAACACGACGCCCATCAGCAGACTAACGAGAATGTGGATCGAAGGACCTTCGAGACCGAGCAGATCCTCGACCCGTGGAAGGCCGAGCAGGTCCATCCCCATGAGGATCACGATAGCGAGAAGGTTGCCGGGCCCGAGAAGCGCAACGCTGAAGACGGGAGAACTCAGGGCGCCCTGAGAAATAAGCAGTCCGGGAGGCCCCGCGAAGGCTAGCGACAACAGCCAACAAACCGACCAGCGTCGAACACACCGATTTGAAGATAAACCTACACGATATGCGGAAACGGGACGATGTCCACTTTCCAGATCAACACAACCCGCCTGATGGCTTGGGCGCTGTCGGACTTCACCTATGTCAGTACCTGGTCTGGCTTCGTCTACGTGGCCTTCGTGATCGACGCCTACGCCCGCCGCATCGTCGGCTGGCGGGTCAGCCGAACGGCGCATGCAGGCTTCGTCCTCGATGCGCTCGAACAGGCCCTGCACGACCGGCGTCCGGTCCATCGAGGCGGTCTGAGCCATCACTCCGATCGCGGGTCGCAGTATGTGAGCATCCGCTACACCGAGCGTTTTGCCGAAGCCGGCATCGAGCCCTCCGTCGGTAGTGTGGGCGACAGCTACGACAACGCTCTCGCCGAAACCATCAACGGCCTCTACAAAGCCGAGCTGATCCACAGGCGTGGGCCCTGGAAGAGCTTCGAAGCCGTCGAGTTCGCCACGCTGAAATGGGTCGATTGGTTCAACAATCGCCGGCTCTTGCAGCCCATCGGCAACATCCCGCCAGCCGAGGCCGAGGCAAACTACTACGCCGCGCTCGACGGGCGAAAGCAGGCCGCATAACTTAAACCCAACAGCCTCCGGCAATCCCGTCGGCGAGGCCACGGAGTTGGGACGCGATGGTGTGCAGCGCCGAACGGGCCTGCGCGGGCACGAGATCCTGCACCTCATGAACAAGCTTCACGAGCGTCGTCACGCCGCCAGGCCCTTTGCTCGAGATGATGCCATACTCACCCAGATGGGCGCGTAGCGCGTTGATGAGACCGGTCCGCTGCCGAACCAGCAGGTCGCGGGTCTTGTGCAGCATCAGGACAGCTTGCTGTTCAGGCGTCTTCACCGCGACAAAACGCATGGTCGGCCTAGTCACGGCTTCACAGATGGCCTCGGCATCGGCAGCGTCGGTCTTCCCGCGCTTAACATAGGGCTCACATAAGCCGGCGGCATCAATCGCACCTCATGGCCCAGCTTCATCAGCTCTCGCGCCCAGTAATGCGCCGACGCGCACGCCTCCATGCCCACCAGGCAAGGCGGCAATCCAGCAACGAACCTCAGAACTTCTGCGCGCCGCAACTGCCGGCGCTCAATAACCTTACCTTCTGCACTGATCGCGTGAACCTGAAATACGTTCTTCGCCAGATCTAATCCGATGGTCACTATCTCTTGCTGCATGGGACGGCTCCTATAGACGTGGCTCTACGGCCATCGTCCCACAGTTGGTGCAGGGGCCGTCCATCCCATCAGGTCAGTCCTCATCCTATTTTGAGCGGCAGAAAAAGGACGGATCGTCAATCGATCCGGAACCCTGCGTCAGGTGCTTTATCCCTGGGTGCCTACCCTGTGTCGTGCCGCTAACGCAGTCCGGCACAGGCTTCGCATTCCGAGGATGAGTATATGAGTGCCCCCACCATTACGGCTGGAAGCATCGCGATCTCCGGCGCCAGCGGCGCGGGCGGCGTGTTCAGGATCGGCGACACAGTCACCGTCGAATGGAACGCGACCGCCGATGGCAATGCCGGCATCCAGTCCGTCACAATGGACTTCGGGCTATTCGGCGCTGATGAAACGGTGGAGGCGACCGAGACGGGCGGCATCTGGACAGCCAGCTACACCATTCTCGAGGGAGCGATCGAGGATACTGACCTGGAGGTCGAGGTTGCGGCGGTCAATGCGGATGGCAGCAATTCGTTGTACAGCGACGAAAATGCCGTGCTGGACAATCTACGGCCCGCCCTGGACCCGTCCGAATCATCGCCTGTCGCCGGCAACTTTGACATCGCGCTGGGCAGTGACATCACCTTGCGCTTCGACGAGGCGATCCAGCTCGGCACGGGCAATATCCTGCTGAAGGACGAAAACGGCACCACGGTCGAGAGCTTCGCCGTCGCCGGCCTGTCGGTCAGCAACGACACCGATATCGTGCTGAACCCGGCCGGCGACCTGTCGCGGCTGACGACCTATCATATCGAGATCGAGGCGGGCGCGGTGCTGGATGCCGCCGGCAACCCCATCGCGGCGTTAACCGGCGATGATGCCTATATCTTCACCACCATCGACAATACGCCCCTCGACAGCACGGGTGCGGGGTTCGACAGCAGGGACGGGAGGAATCTCAGCGGCCCCGCCACCGCCGGCAACGACACGATCCGCATCGCCGACAATGCCCATCTCGCCGGCTCGGTGATCGATGGCGAGGGCGGGAGCGATACGCTGAGTTTCGTGCAAGGCGGGACGGCCGACCTGACAACCGCTGCCAGCGTCAGCGGCATATCCGTCATCCGCATGCTGAACGCCGGTGGCTTGGCGCTCACCGTCTCGGCGGACAAGTGGCTGGACGTAGGCCGTATCGCCGGCGGCTCTGGCAGCGACGCGCTGATCCTGGCTGGTGCGGATGACAGCGATTTCGACCTCAGTGCGATGATCCTCATCGGCGTCGAG
The DNA here is from genome assembly GCF_001618175.1 of Oceanibaculum pacificum. Lineage (GTDB taxonomy): Bacteria > Pseudomonadota > Alphaproteobacteria > Oceanibaculales > Oceanibaculaceae > Oceanibaculum > Oceanibaculum pacificum. The sequence continues at coordinate 8,356 of NZ_LPXN01000138.1, forward strand.
GCGCTCACCGTGGCCGCCGGCGGCGCCACGACCCTGACCATGGGCGAGGCACAGCTGTGTGGCTGCGATCTCACCACCCTCCAGGGCAATGGCGGCGATGTGCTGGCGACACCGGACACGCTGATCGACCTGTCGGAGATCGCGATCAGCGGCTTTACGACACTGCGCATCACCAATGCCACGCTCGGCGTCTTCGCGCTCGACCAGGCGGATATCGACACGCTGAACGCGATTGAAGCGACCGAGGGTGACGCCGATATCGCCATTGTCAACGGCGAGGCCGGCTTCGACCTGTCTAAGGTTAGCCTGACCAACATAGACGCGGTGGAGAGCGTCGCCACGGCCGATTCACTCATCACCCTGGCAGAGGGGCAGCTTGCCGGACTGGCCGCCATCTACGGTTCACAGGACGTCGATACCACGCTGCGCGTTGCCGGTGATCTCGACCTTACCGGCATCGAGCTGGACAGCATCGCTGCGGTTCAGACCACGGATGCCGAGGGTGGCACAATCACCCTGACCTGGGATCAGGTCGAGGCCGGTATCGCCAGTATCGTCGGCGGCGCTGGAGAGGATACGCTGGTGCTGCGCGGCAGCGATGGCGATTCCTTCGATCTGACGACCCTTGCCTTCACCAGTTGGGAGCGGGTCGAAACCGATGTCGCCGGCGCGGTGACAGCCGGCTTCATGCACGATTCCTTCACCCTTGTCGGCGGCGGGTGTGCCGACCAGCTGACCGCCATCGGCAATGGCAACCGGATCGAGGGTGGGGCCGGCGCCGATACCATTGTCGCGCAAGGCGATAACAACACGCTGATCGGCGGCGCCGGCGACGACCAGATCCAGGCGGAGGGCGCCGGCAATCTGATCGAGGGCGGTGACGGCAACGACTATATTATCGGCGATTCCGGCAGCAACACATTGCGCGGCGATGCCGGTAACGACACGCTGGTCGCCGGGGTTGGTACGGTCACCATGACCGGCGGGGCCGGCAGTGACGAATTCCGGACCTATGACACCGATAATTTCGTCAACGGCACCATCACCGATTTCGGCGTCGGCGACCGCATCGTCATCGAAGGCGCCGATTTATCGGAGTTGGACGGCCAGACTGCCAGTGGCAGTATTACGGTCGTGGATGGCGAGGGCGGGCTAGCACTGTCCGGCCTGTCCCCGGCGAGCGGCAGCTTCTCGGCCAGCTACGATGGCGACGAGACGACGATCATCCTTGTCGCGCCGCCTCCCGATCCCAGACCGCCCGCAACGCCCACGCTGCCGCCCATCGAGTCGCCCGATACGCCGCCCGTGGTCGGCCCTGACGGCAGCAGCCTCAATACCGAATCCGCCGTCACCGAAACCGCAGACGGCATCAATGTCCGCATCGACCAGACCCAAACCATGGCGGATGGTGCGAGCCTCACCACACAGATCGAGGCCACCGTCAGGGAACAGGCGCTGGAAGGCGGCACGATCCGCGAAACCGCAATCTCCACGGTGAACGCGCCGGGCCGCGCGCCGGTCACGCTGACGCGCGAGCGTACCAGCGTGACGGACACGCTGGACGAGACCACGACAAAGGTGACCATGACGGAGACGCTGACCGGCAGCGACGGCAGCAGCAGTTCGGCGACACTTACCCGCACCACGCAGCAGACCGGCACCGGCACGACGATCAGAAGCGTTACCGAAACCTCCGACGGCATCCGCCTGATTGAGGAGGACAGCCCCGCCAGCGCCGGTTCCGGCACGGGCGAAGCCAGCCGGACGATACGCTGGGAGCCAGTCGGCGATCCCGCGACGCCGGGACAAACACTATCCGTCGATCTTATTCCCATCGAGAATGATCTGCCCGACGTGCCGGGTGTGCTGAACCATGCCGCGTTGCAGGCGGATATTCCGACCGGGGTGACCATCCATTCCAATGGCCGAGACGAGCGCAGCAGCGGCAATGCCGCGCTGGAAGATATGCTGCGGCAGATCGAGGCGCGCAGCGACGGCCAGCCCGATGCCCGGCGGGACATGCTGCGCGACGGCGAAAGCTTCCTCGCCCTGATCAGTGAAGGCCCGACGCTCAGCGTTCGCACCATCACGCTGGAGGCGCCGGGCTGGGCCGGCGATCAGCCGCCTGCCATCACCATCCGTGGGGAAAGCGGCGGCTTCAATGCCAGCCGCCAGGAAGCCCTCGTGATCGATGCGACGCAGCTGCCGTCGGGCACGGTGCTGACGCTCGACAACATAGAATTCGCGACCGTCATCGGATCGGTCGCGATCATCGGCGGCGCGGGCGCTAATCACGTGACCGGTGACGGTGCGAACCAGCTGATCGTGCTGGGTCCGGGCGACGACATCATCAATGGCGGCGGTGGGTTTGACCGGATCGGCTCCGGCGGCGGCAACGACACGCTGCAGGGCGGCATGCAGGGCGACACGGTTTCCGGCGGCGACGGCAACGATGTGCTGCGCGGCGGAAAGGGCCATGATTCCATCGAAGGCGGGGCCGGTGACGATGTGCTCTACAGCGGGTTCGGCGAGGACACGCTGACCGGCGGCGAGGGGGCGGATGTGTTCGTGCTGCGCGGCTTCGACGCGGCTTTCGCAAATGCCGTACTGACGGCTACCGTTATCGATTTCGAGCAGGGCACGGACCATCTTGCGGTGGAGAATGCGACGTTGGCAGAGCTGCAAGCAGCGATCACCAATCAGGCCGTGACCGGGGATGGCGTGGTGATCGAGGTGGCGGGGACGACCCTCACCTTCCTCGGTATCAGCGTCCTCTCCGCTGCCGGCATTGACATGGCCTTCTACGCCTGAAGGGACCGTATCCAGCACTCCCATTCCCTGTCACCGAACAATCCGGTTTCGGGCTTATCCAAACCGCCGCCTGGAAGGTAGGCGCAGGCCCCGGCCTGACGCGCCTCCGATGGCGTGAAGCCATACCGTCGGCGAAAGGCACGGATGAAGGAGGATTCGCTGCTGAAACCCACCGATAGAGACACATCGATGATCTTGCGCTGCTGCTGGGTCGGGTCGGTCAGGATGGTCAGCGCATGCGCCAGCCGGCGGTCACGGATGTAGGCGGCAACGCCATTATAATGCTGGAACAGCTTGTACAGCCGGCTGCGCGATACCCCGAAGATTTCGGCGACACTTTCGGGCGAGAGGGCGGAATCCTCGATATTCTCCTCGATATAGCGCTTGAGCATGGTGACGATAGCCATGCGGATCGCCTGCTCTCCGCTTTCATTCTCGTGCGGGTTGCCGTTCAGTGCGGCGGCCAGCAGGGCTATCGTGGGCGAAACGGCTAGCCCGCCCTGGTCAAGGGTCATATAAGGCGCTTGTTTCTGCAGCTCCAGCATATGGGTGCGCAGCAGACGCGTGAGCGGATTGTTCTCCCGGATGCATTGATAATGGCGATGGTCCGCATCCTTGATGTGCGGCGCCAGCAGGGAGCGCGGCACGAACAGGGCCAGCAGATCGAAATCATCGTTGGTGGTGTCCAGGGTCTGCGCATTGTCGAACACGCAGATGTCGCCTGCCTCTATGGCGACATCTCCCTGCGGCGTGCGCGCGTGGCAACGGCCGCGCATGAACAGCTGTATCATGTAATGGTCGATGCCATCGCGGTCGATGCGCATCCGGTCACGCTTGAAATGCTGCCGGCTGGCCCTGCACCTGATCTGCGACATGGCGCCGAACAGATAGCCGTCGGCCAGCGCATGAAAGCCACCCTCATCTCCGGGCGCGGTGAGATCGGCCTGATATATGACGGAGACACTATCGCGCCAGACCGGGAATTTATCTTCCCGCCCCAGCCGGTCGGTCGAGAAATAGGAATGCGGCAGCGCGTCTCCCATCGACCCTCTCCCCATATCTGATTACGAATGTTCTAATTAATAAAAAGCCTCGCATATCGGTGTATTCGGTTCAACCCGCCCTCCCTTCCTCCGGGCGCTCCAAAACGAAATGGGCATCATTCTGGAACAGAATGTCAGGTGCGCCGCGCCGGTAGGGATAATTGTGAAAGCTGACCCATGCGAAGAACCGGAACACAGGATCGGATTTCCCATGCTCCCGAACACACCCCCAAGTGACACATACTTTGCCTACCAGTGGCACCTGATCAATACGGGCCAGGGCGGCGCCAGGGCGGGGGTTGATCTCAATGTGTTGCCGGTCTGGCAGGCCTATACCGGCAAGGGCGTGAAGGTCGGCATCTACGATTCCGGCGTACAGATAAGCCACCCCGACCTGCTGGTGAACTTGGATCCGGCGCTACAGCCGACCACGGTTTCCGGGACGCATGATCCCGACCCGGTCGATGGGCGGTTCGTGACGAATGACGGGCACGGCACCGCCGTTGCCGGGCTGATTCTTGCCGCGAATAACGGTTTCGGCGTGGTCGGCGTTGCCTATGATGCCACCTTCGGCGCGGTGAACCTGATCCTGTCCGATACCTATGAGTCGCAGAACGAGACGCTCGACATGATCGAGCTGCAGGCACTGCGTTACCAGATGGCCCGGTTCGATGTGATCAATCACAGCTACGGGCCGAATGAGCCCTTCATTGCGAACTTCACCGAATATGAGAATTTCGCCGAACTGGCGGCCTTCGACCGGGCCAGCCTGATGGGCCGGAACGGGCTGGGCACCGTCCATGTCGTCGCCGGCGGCAATGAGCGCGACCAGGGCAATATGACGACCTACGGCGATCTCGGGAATCTGCGCTACACGATCAATGTCGCTGCGGGTTCTGCCGAGGGCGACATCATCTATTACAGCAATCCCGGCGCATCACTGGTCGCCACCGCGCCGGTGGACCGCAACCCGGACGATGACGGCTTCAAATCGGTCACCACCGACCTGCTCGGCAGTCTCGGCTATTCCGGCAGTAATGCCGAAGAGATTACAAGCGACGCCTATTCCGACTAGATGAACGGCACTTCGGCGGCGGCACCGATGGTCAGCGGCGTGGTCGCGCTGATGCTGGAGGCGAATCCGCTGCTGGGATACCGCGATGTGCAGGAAATCCTGGCGCTGACGGCGCGCGCCAACTGGCAGGAAGGCGAATATGAACTCTACGATTGGCAGACCAACGGCGCCGATTACTGGAATGGCGGCGGCCTGCAGTTCAGCCACGATTACGGCTTCGGCTTCGTCGATGGGCTGGCCGCCGTCCGGTTGGCCGAAAGCTGGACCGACCAGCGCACGCGCTACAACGAGCAGATGGAAGTTGTCGAGGCGCAGGACATCGACACCACTATTCCCGATACCGGCGCTCCGCTCAGCTACAGTTTCGAGGTTGAGGCCGATTTCACCATCGAATGGGTCGAGCTTGCCGCGGGGCTGGATCACAGCTGGTGGGGCGATCTCACGATTACCCTGCTGTCGCCGGACGGTACAGAAAGCGTTCTGATGAACCGGCCCGGCGTGACGCCGGATACCAATGCCGGGCTCGATCTTCCGGTCAATATCTCCGGTTTCGAAGGCGATGACGGATTGCAGTTCATCTTTGCCAGCAACGCCTCGCGCGGGGAAATGGCGGCAGGCACCTGGACGGTGAATGTCGCCGATGTTGGCGCGGCTGGTTTCGGTGTCCTCGAGGATCTGACCCTGCTGCTCTATGGCCGCCCGGAAGAGACGGGGCCGAAGACCTATTTCTACACTGACCGCTATGCCGATCTTGTGGCCGCCGCCCCCGACCGTGGGATGCTGTCCCTAGAGGAAGATGGACAGATCAACGCAGTTGCCGTCAGTGGCGATGTGACGATCGACCTCACCCCGGGGATGCTCGGCAGCATTGCCGGTGCCGACTTCGCAATTGCCGACGGTTCGCTGGTTACCGCCATCCTGGCGGGCGATGGCGGCGATCGGTTGACCGCGAACGACCTCGGCAATTTGCTGTCCGGGGGGCGGGGTCACGATGTTCTCATCGGGGGAGACGGCGCTGATCTCCTGGAAGGCAACAAGAACGCCGACACGCTGGTGGGCGGGCTTGGCGATGATACGCTGCGCGGTGGCAAGGGCCACGACCGGCTGGAAGGCGGCGGTGGCAACGATGTGATGTATGGTGGCCTGGGTGACGATGTGTTCGTGTTCGCCGACAACAGCGGTGCCGATACGATCATGGATTTCTGGCGTGGCGGAAACCGCATCGAAGTCAGCCAGGGCATCAATGGCACGGCCATTTCCAGCGAAGCGGACCTTTTGGCGCTTCTGTCTTCGGATGCCAACGGCAGTGCTGTGCTTGACTTGGGAGCCGACAGCAATGTCACTCTGCTTGGGGTTGCAGCAGCCTCCCTGACCGAGGCTCATTTCATAATTTCCGCACCCATAGCGTAATCATGAAGGGGGGCGGCCATGGCTAAGCTTTCGGCACAAAGATTGACGGTCTTGCACGAAAGCGTAGCCGATACGCTGTCCGTGTTTCTGCAGGATAGTGCCGCCAACCTGCCCGGCCTGGCGGCTGCGAATTCCTGCTCTATGAACAATGCGACCTGATGTGGAAGGATTCCTCCCGTGACGCCACGCCGCGACAGGCCACCATGTCTCCTGCCGAACGGCTGAAGGACACGGTCTGGCAGCAGATAGTCAGTCTGGCCAATACTGACGGGCATTTCCGCCGCCGCCTGCAAGCCGAACCGTTTGCCCTGTTGCAGTCGGTCGGCATATCAGTGCCGCCGGATATCCGATTTGTCTGTGTAGAGACAGGACTGCCCGGGGTGGCGGAGGTGCTGGGGCGCTCTGCCGGTTTGACGGTCTATGTACCTGTCGTCATTGCAAATGCTGATGACGAGTTGGACGACGAGTCTCTGGACGCGGTGGTCGGCGGCGCGGGGCAACAGATGGCAATGCCAATGCCCGCCAATTTCGTCGGCATGATCTCCTTCGCCGATGGCGGCAGCGGCGGCTTTTAGGGGGCTCGCTTGGGGCATGCCAAGATCGAAAAGACCGTCCGCTATCTCGGCCCGGACATAGAGGCTGCCTGTCCTATCGGAGGAACAGAAATCTGACGCGGTGGAGGCCTTCGTATCCACCATGCCAGTAACCGGAACGGCTGCTTATCAAGCTCTGGCGCCTAGTAGTAAGCGGGAGCGTTATGCGGGGTTACTGGGAGGCCCCGCCGCGTGTCCACTTTTCACCCACCGGTTTGCTGGGCCGGTTTGCGCCTTCTGAAGGCGTGTCGATGGCGATTGAGGTGAAGAGGCGTCCGGCCTGCTGCACCAGCCGCGCCGCCCGGCGCTGGCGGAATCGCTGCAGCCCTATCCCTCATGGAGGCGGCGGTTCAGGATGGCGACCAACTCCTGCATGAACTTGTCGCGCAGCGGCTGCTTCTGCCGGCTGCTCCTGGTGATGATGAAGAAGGCGGTGTGCAGCGCCAGGTCGCTGCCGGACAGGTTGCGCATCTCGCCGACCTGCAGCCAGCGCCGGGCGTAATGATCGGGCAGAAAACCGATAAAGCTCCCGCTGAGGATCAGGTGCGCGGCGGCTTCCATGCTGGACACGCGGGAGCCGACGAGGGCGTTCTTGATGATGCCCAGCTCCTCGTCGCCGCCATAGCTGCGCACCACCATAGGATGCTGGCGCAGGACTGACAGCTTCGGCTCGTCGTCGGAGTCCAGGAACAGCGGATGCCGGCGGCCGCAATAAAGCGAGTGCTTCTCGACATAGAATTGCCGGTATTGCAGCCCCTCGCGGTGATAGATGATCGGCCCCAGCGCCAGGTGGAGATTGTTGTTCGCCACCTCCGTCTCCAGATGCTCGGGGATATCCACCACAACCTCGATCTCCGCCTCCGGCATCTTCTTCAGGAAGCCCGAAATAGCCTCTGATATCGGAAAGTCATAGTTGGAGACGGTGTTGTCCACCAGCCCGATGCGCAGCTTGCCGGTGACCCGGCGGCGCAGTTCGCTGAGGCTTTCCTCGAAACTGTCCAGCTCCGCCAGGATCAGCCGGGCCTGGCGGTAGACGATGGCGCCGCGGTCGGTCAGCTGGAAACCGCGCCGGCCGCGCTGGCACAGGGTGAAGCCCAGCCGCTCCTCCAGTTTCTTCAGATGCAGGCTCAGCGCCGACTGGGTGAGGCCGAGTGAGATTTCGGCACCGGCAAAGCCGCCATGCTCGACGATGGCCTGAAAGACATGGAGCGCGCGGATGTCGGTGTTGGCGAGACGCATGGCTGCCCGACAGCTTGTTTGAGGAAAACTTATGTAAGGTTTGAAAGAAAGATATTTTCTTTAAGCGCATCCTGATGCGTCAATCTTGTCAACAAAGAAAACAGGATTTTCGGGAAGTCGTAGCCGGCAGCGTCATTCAACCCTTAATAATTGTGGGGTTTGCGCTGTAATGTGCAAGACAGAAGAAATACAACTACTGAACAGTGAGTGGCTAGGTACTAACGCCACCCTGAATAATCCGATATCCAGTGACGGAACGCCAGTATTGGGGCGGCGTTATACGGTCCCGGCACGCGAAGGACGTGCCGTCAGGGTCGCCAGAGGGCAGACCATCCGCATCGTCAACACGCATGGCACGCAGGTCTGCGATACCTGGGCCTTCAGCCAGGCCAACCTGCATGAGTTCATGTCCTGGGAGCATGGCAGGGTGATGATCAGCCGGGTCAATCCGGGGGCCGGAGATCCGCTCGGCTCCAACCGCCGGCGGCCGATCCTGCAATTCCTGGAAGATACCTCACCCGGCATCCACGACACGATCTACGCGGCCTGCGATCTCTACCGCTACCGCATCCTGGATGTGACTGGTTATCACGATAACTGCTCGGACAATCTGCGCATGGCCATGGCGGCCATAGGGCTGACCGTGCCGGAAGTGCCGCAGCCGCTGAATCTGTGGATGAACATCCCGATCTCGGAAGGCGGCAAGACCGAATTCCTGCCGACCGTCTCCAAGGCCGGCGACCATGTGCTGCTGCGCGCCGAGATGGACGTGATTGTCGCCATGTCGGCCTGCCCGCAGGACATCATCCAGATCAATCACGGCACCCCCGCCGACATTCATTTCATCGTCGAACCAGCCTGATCCCCAGCCTGATCCGAGGCGGGAGGAAAGCCCCGCGCGGCGCGCCAAAGCGAGGAGTCAAACGGATGATCGAAGCGGCCACCCTATCCAACTCCGCCATCGGCCTGTCGGAACCGGCCGACATGTTCTCCCCCGATCATTACAAGGCGATGCGCCGCCCGCTGGATCAAGCGGAGACGCTGCCGGCCTGGTGCTACACCAGCGAGCGCTTCTACAAGCGCGAGGTGGAACGCATCTTCCTGAAGGTCTGGAATTTCCTCGGCCGCGCCGACCGTATTCCCAATCCGGGCGATTATTTCACGCTGACCTTCGCCGGGGTGCCGCTGATCATCGCGCGCGGCGATGACGGCAAGGTGCGTGCCTTCGCCAACAGCTGCCGGCATCGCGGCTCCATCGTGGCGCTGGGGGAGGGCAATTGCCGGGCCTTCAAGTGTCCCTACCATTCTTGGGCCTTCGCACTGGACGGCACGCTGCTGGGCGCACCTTCGATGGAGAAGACCGCTAATTTTGACCCCGCCGATTACGGGCTGATCGAGGTGCGGCTGGAAAGCTGGGGCGGCTTCATCTTCGTGAATTTCGACAAGGACGCTCCCGATCTGATGAGCTTTCTGGGCGATCTGCCGGAGCGGCTGGCCTCCTATAATTACGAGGAGATGGTCTGCGTCCGGCGCGTCGAGTACGAGCTGAACTGCAACTGGAAGATCTATGTCGAGAATGCCATGGAGGCGTACCACGTCCCATATGTGCATAAATCGACCCTGCAGCGCCAGAAGGGGCCGACCGCCCAGCCCATTGAGACCAAGGGTGAGTGGGTGGGGCTGTTCAAGGAGCATACCGGCAGCCGCGCGCTGCTGGCAGGTGAGACCGGCTTCCCGCCGATCCCCAGCCTGACCGGCCCGGCTGCCGCTGGCACGCATTACCCGCTGATCTATCCCAGCACCATGTTCGGCGCGACCATCGATTGCATGTGGTGGCTGGAAATCCACCCCATCGCCGCCGACCGCATGCGGCTGATCGTCGGTTCCGCCTTCCCGAAGGATGTGGTGGCGCGGCCGGATTTCGAGGAGATCGTCACCCGCTATTACCGGCGCTGGGATGTCTCGATCCCCGAGGATAACGAGATTTCCGAGCTCCAGCAGCGCGGACTCAGCTCGCCGCTCTACCGCGAGGGCCGCTTCTCCCATCTCGAGCCCCTGGTGCACGCCATCGATAATTGGGTGCTGGACCAGGTGCTCGACCCGGCCTGAGGACGCATCATGGATTATGTCTGGCATTTCGGCATCGTCTGGGACTACCGGCTGGTCTTCGTGCGCGGGGCGGGGATCACCGCGCTGCTTACCCTCTATTCGACACTGATCGGTGTCTCGCTCGGCCTGCTGTTCGGCCTGTTCCGGTCTAGCAACATCGTGATCCTGCGCTGGCCGGCGGCGGTCTATATCGAATTCTTCCGGGCGACGCCGGTGCTGGTCCAACTGGTGTGGATTTACTACTCACTGCCGATCCTGACCGGCCTGCAGATGAGCGGCATCGCCTCGGTGTCGGTCGGCCTTGGTTTGCACGCGGCCGCCTATTTCGCGGAAATCTTCCGCGCCGGCATCGCCTCCATCGACAAGGGGCAGTGGGACGCCGCGCGCTCCATCGGCATGGGCTACGGCAAGGCGATGTGGCGAATCATTCTGCCGCAGGCTGTCCGCCGTATGGTGCCGCCCTTCATCAACGAGTTCGCCACGCTGATCAAGCTGACCACGCTGGGCTCCGTGCTGGCTGTGTACGAGCTGCTGCATGAGGCCAACAACCTGATTAACAACACCTACCGCCCGCTGGAGATCTACACCGTGTTGGCGCTCGCCTTCGCCGTACTGATCTACCCGATCATCCTGCTGTCGCAGCGGCTGGAGCGGTACTGGAAGACCAATTCGTGAGGGCGCGATGATCGAGGTCAGGAACCTGCATAAATATTACGGCACGCTGCATGTGCTGCGCGGCATCGACGTGGATATCGCCAAGGGCGAGGTTTTCTCCGTCATCGGCCCGTCCGGGTCGGGCAAGAGCACCTTCCTGCGCTGCCTGAATTTCCTGGAAGAATATCAGGAAGGCGATGTGCGCTTCGACGGCCGGCTGGTGGGTTATCGCGAGACGGTGGGCAAGCGGTTGCGCGCCGGGGCCGGCTCCATCGCGGCGCTGCGCACCCGCATGGGCATGGTGTTCCAGAGCTTCAATCTGTTCTCGCACAAGACCGTGCTGGAGAACGTCATGGAAGGTCCGGTCATCGTGCAGAAGAAGCCGCGCGGGGAGGTGCGGACGATGGCGCTTGATCTGCTCGCCCAAGTCGGCCTCTCGGAGAAGGCGGAACAGTATCCCAGCAAGCTGTCCGGGGGCCAGCAGCAGCGCGTCGGCATCGCCCGCGCGCTCGCCATGCAGCCGGAGGTGATGCTGTTTGACGAGCCTACCAGCGCCCTTGACCCGGAGCTGGTGGGCGAGGTGCTGGACGTGATGAAAAGCCTCGCCACGGGCGGTATGACGATGGTGATCGTCACTCACGAGATGTCCTTCGCCCGCGAGGTCTCCGACCGGGTGATGATGATGGATGAGGGCGTGGTGGTCGAGATCGACCGGCCGGAGGTGATCTTTGGCAGCCCGCGCCAGGCACGCACCGCCGATTTCCTGCGCCGGGTGGTGCACTGACATGGATGAGGTCGTGCATCTCGACGAGGTGGTCGCCCCGAAGGCCGGCTGGTCCTGCCGGCTGGCCGCCGGGCAGCATCTGAAGATCGTCGATCTGCGCGGCGCCCAGGCGGTGGATTTCCTCGCCTATGCCGCGGACCGGCCGGAGGAGCGCTACAACGCTGCCGACACGATGAAGATCGCCGGGTCGATCTTCCTGACGGCGGGCAGCAAGCTCTATTCCGATATGGGGCGCGTGCTGCTGACCATTGTCGAGGACACGGTGGGTTTCCACGACACCATCGGCGGCTGCTGCAGCCGGGAGAGCAATCTCGCGCGCTATGGTAAGCCGGGGGAGGCGAACTGCCGGGACAATTTCCTGGACCAGCTTGCGCGCCACGGCCTCGGCAAGCGCGACATCGTGGCGAACATCAATTTCTTCATGGCCGTGCCGGTGCTGCCGGACGGCGCCATGGCGATCAGCGACAGCCGCTCCCGGTCGGGCGATTACATCGTGCTGCGCGCCGAGACCGATGTGCTGGTCGTGCTGTCCAACTGCCCGCAGATGTTCAACCCGGCGGCCGGCTACGACCCGTCGCCGATCCGTTGCGTGGTCTATTCAAATTCCGACGAGAAGGAGACGGTCCGATGATCCTGAACAAGGAACCGCAGGACCTGTTCGATCCCGCCCTCTACGCCAATGTGCGCAAGCCGCTGGCCGAGGCCGAAACGCTGCCGCCCTGGTGCTACACCAGCGAGCGCTTCTACAAGCGCGAGGTGGAACGCATCTTCCTGAAGGTCTGGAATTTCCTCGGCCGCGCCGACCGTATTCCCAATCCGGGCGATTATTTCACGCTGACCTTCGCCGGGGTGCCGCTGATCATCGCGCGCGGCGATGACGGCAAGGTGCGTGCCTTCGCCAACAGCTGCCGGCATCGTGGCGCGCTGATCGCGATGGGCGAGGGGCGGTGCCGTGCCTTCAAGTGCCCGTACCATTCCTGGGCCTACGCGTTGGATGGCAGTTTGTTGAGCGCGCCGTCGATGGAGAAGACCGCCAATTTCGACATGGCGGAATACGGGCTGACCCCGGTGCGGCTGGAAAGCTGGGGCGGCTTCATCTTCATTAATTTTGATAAGGACGCGCCCGACCTGCTGACCTATCTGGGCGATTTTCCCCAGCGCGTCACGCCGTACAATTTCGACGACATGGTCTGCGTCCGCCGCACCGAATACACCATCGACTGCAACTGGAAGATCTATGTCGAGAACGCCAAGGAGGCGTATCACATCGGCACGGTCCACCGGAACACGATCAACCGCTATGCCTCGGCCAAGTCGGCGGGCTACCGGGTGCAGGATACGGCGGGCAATTACTGCTCCACCTTCTCCATGCATGAAGGCTCGATGGCGCTGCTGAAGGGCGATGCGGGTTTTCCGGTCATCTCCACGTTGATGGGAGATCTGCGTGGCGGCACCACGGCGCCGCTGATCTATCCCAGCACCTACCTCGCCTGCACCATCGACTGCGCCTGGTATCTGGAAATCCACCCGCTGGGGCCGAAGCGGATGAAGCTGATCCATGGCGCGCTGTTCCCGAAGAACAATCTGGCGCGCAAGGATTTCGAGGAATCGGTGCGCAACTACTACCGCCGCTGGGACATCACCACGGAGGAGGACAATGTCGCCTGCGGCCTGCAGCAGCGCGGGCTGGACAGCCCGTTCGCCCTGCCGGGCCGGTTCTCCCACCGCGAGCCGCTGGTGCGCGATATCGACAATTGGGTGCTGGACCAGGTGCTGTGATGCGGAACGGTAAGATCCAGCTCTATGTCGAATCGCTGACCCGGCAGCCGCCGGTGTTCCACATCACGCCGGAACGCTATGCTCGTGTCGCTGCCCGGTTGCCGGAGATTGCGGCGCGGATCGAGCCGGTGCTGAGTTTCGATAACGAGAAATTCGCCGCCAACGTGACCAAGGCGGATGTCATCGTCGGCTGGGATTTCGACCGCAAGGCGATCCGCACGCAGGCGGAAAATCTGGTGCTGGTGCATATCACTGGCGCTGGGCTGGACCATCTGCGGCCGTTCGACTGGCTGCCGCCCAAGGCCAGGCTGACCAACAACAGCGGCGTGCATGGCGAGAAGGCGGGCGAGTTCGCCTTCATGAGCGTGCTGATGCTGAACAACCGCATGCCGCAGCTCATCCATTCCCAGGCGGAACGCAAATGGGACCGCGCCTTCGCCTCGATCAGCATCGGCAAGACCCTGCTGATCATCGGCGTCGGCCATATGGGGGCGGAGGCTGCGCGCTACGCCCACCGCAACGGGCTGCATGTGCTGGGCATAAGGCGCAGTGGCAAGCCGAACCGCTATGTCCACGAGATGGGCACGCCCGACCGGCTGCATGAGTTCCTGTCGCGCGCCGATTTCGTTGTCGTCACCGCGCCGGCCGTGGAGGAGACGAAGCACCTGATCGGTGAGACGGAACTCGCGCTGATGAAGGATACAGCCGGGCTGGTGAACATGGCCCGTGCGCATCTGGTGGATTACGCGGCGCTGTCCCGCGCGCTGGAATCGGGCCGATTGGCCGGCGCCGTGCTGGATGTCTTCTCGCCCGAGCCGTTGCCGGCGGAAAGCCCGCTCTGGAGCGTGCCGCGGTTGATCCTGACGCCGCATTGCTCGTCGGACGATGCCGAGCTGTACGCGGAAAAGACGCTGGAACTCGTCTTCCGCAACATCGAACGCCTGCTGGCCGGGCGCAAACCAAGAAACGTCGTCGATCTCTCCCGGGGGTACTGACCACAGGCGAAACAACAATCGTCAACAGTTGGAGGCAGTCATGTTTCAATCGACACTGCGTAAATTGGGCCTCGTCGTTCTGGCGCTCGGCATAGCTGTGGGTGCTGCGGCGACAGCCGACGCCCAGTCCATGGACAAGATCCTGAAGGACAAGAAAATCAAGATCGGCTACATCCCGTCGCCGCCGGGCACCATCAAGGACCCGGCCTCGGGCCAGGTCACCGGCTTCTATGTCGAGGGCGTGCGCTACATGTTCGACCAGATCGGCGTCGAGATCGAATTCGTCGAGACCACCTGGGCGAATTTCGCCGCTGGCCTGCAATCCGGCCAGTTCGATTTCTCCATGGCCGGAACCTTCGCCACCATCAAGCGTGCGGCGGCTGTGGAGTTCACCAACCCGATCCATTATCTCGGCTACAGCGCCATCGTGAAGAAGGGCGACGAGCGCTTCAAGTCGCTGGCCGATTTCAACAAGGAAGGCATCAAGATAGCCGTGGTGCAGGGCGGTGCGGGTCAGGAATATGTCCGCGAGAACTTCCCCAAGGCGGAGATGGTGCAGCTCGCCACCGGCAATCTGACCGCGCCCTTCATCGAGGTGGCCTCGGGCCGCGCCGATGTCGGCATCGAGGATGCCTGGCAGGCCCGCCGCTTCGCGTCCGCGCAGCCGGGCGTGACCGACCTGTTCGGCGACCAGCCCTACAATGTGCTGCCCATCGCCTGGGCGGTGAAGCGCGGCAATGACGATCTGCGCCGTTTCCTCAACACCTCCATCGACTTCATGTTGCTGACCGGCCGCTGGGAGAAGATGGCGGAGCCGTACGGCGGCACCGGCCGCTATGTCGATAAGGTGGTGATGGTGCCGTTCGGCCCGGCCACCGAAGTGAAGAAATAATCCCAGCCCCTGACTGCCGGCGCCGTCTCCGGGCGGCGCCGGACTTTCTCGTCATATCCGCTCTATCGGAAAGGTATTCCCATGTCCGCTTCCACCGGCGACGACAAGCAGCAGCTTCTCGACTGGATCGAGGCCGACCGCGACAAGCTGGTCGCCTTCCTGTGCGAATTCATCCGCCGCCGCAGTCCGAATCCGCCCGGTGACACGCTGGAGGCCGCCGCCCATGTGATGGAGGCGCTGACCGGGAACGGGCTGGACTACAGGGTGATCGACCCGAACAAGGTAATGCCGAACATTGTCGCCAGCTTCGAAGGCGGATCGCCCGGCCGGCATCTGGCGCTGAACGGCCATATCGACGTGTTCCCGGAGCAGGAGCCGGTGCCCGGCGACCGCGATCAATGGAGTGGCGACGTGGAGGACGGCAAGGTCTATGGCCGCGGCGCCGCCGACATGAAGTGCGGCACCACCGCCTCCCTTTTCACCTACATCTATCTCAACCGGCTGCGCGAGAAGCTGAAGGGCAAGCTGACCCTGGTCGCGGTCTCGGACGAGGAGACCTTCGGCCCGTGGGGTGCCCGCTATCTCGCCGATCATCATCCTGAAGTGTTCGGCGATTGCTGCCTGAATGGCGAGCCGAGCGGCATGGGCTCCCTGCGTTTTGGCGAGAAGGGACCGCTTTGGCTGGAATTCACGGTGAAGACCGCCGGCGCGCATGGCGCCTATACCCATGCCAGCCCCAGCGCGACCAAGATCGCCGTCGGCATCATCACCCAGCTGGAAGATCTCAGCGACATGGAGCCGGCGGACCTCGGCAATCTGGAGGCGCTGATCCGCGATGCCTCCTCGGTGATCGACCACGAGTTCGGCGACGGGGCAGCGCGCATCGTGCGCCGCGTCACGGTCAATCCCGGCACCATCAGCGGCGGCGTGAAGGTGAACATGGTCGCTGCCGACTGCACCTTCCAGGTCGATATCCGGGTGCCCAACGGGCTGACCGATGAGGACATTCACAAGGAAGTGGCGCGCATCCTGGAGGCCTATCCGCAGGTCACCTACAAGACGCTGGTCTATAACCCGCCCGCATGGACCGACCCGGATACCGAGATGGCCCGCATCGTGCGCGCCAACGCCATGCTGGTTTCAGGCGTCGATCCGGTGCCGGTCATCAGCCTGGGCGGCACCGACGCACGGCTGTGGCGCTACAAGGAAGTGCCGGCCATCGTCTATGGCCCGGCGCCGCGCGGCATGGGCAGCGTCGATGAGCATGTGCCGATCGAGGAGTTCATCCACGTCGTGAAATGCCACGCCCTGTCCGCCTACGATTATCTAACGGCTGCATAGGTGTGGCGGGGGGCAACTGCACGAGCATCGTGACGGCTCCTGAAATTCACCACCGCCATGGCAGGTTAAGCCGTTGGACAGTCAGGCGTTAGACGTAGAATGCCTGGTCGATATCGGCCTCGGTGAGGGCGGCGACGCCGAGGAAGGTGAGGCTGGCCCCGGCGACCTGGATGATGACGCCGGCCTCGGTGGCGGTCTGGCTGGCGATCGCCGTCTCCAGTTCCGCCAGGCTGGCGTTCTCCACCGCCAGCAAATCGGTTCCCTGCTCGAAATCGGTGATTGTCGCCGTCAGCGCTGCGCCGGCGAAATTGGCATCGTAGCCGCGCAGCACGAACAGGTCCGCCCCCTCCCCGCCGGTCAGCGTGTCGTTGCCGAAACCGGAATACAGGATATCGTCGCCGGCGCCGCCATCCAGACTGTCATGGCCCTTGCCGCCGCGCAGGATATCGTCGCCCTCGGCCCCCATCACTGAATCAGCGTTCATGCCACCGAACACGGAATCGTCGCCATCGCCGCCCAGCAGTGTGTCGCTGCCGGTGGCCGAGCCGATGGTGTCGTTGCCCGCACCGCCATTCAGGTGATCATTGCCCTCGCCCAGCACGATGTTCTGGTTGCCGGCATCGCCCAGCACGATGGTGGAGCCCGCCCCGCCGTTGATCACGACTTCGCCGGAGATGATGGCGATATCGACATTGTTCAGCTGGATGACCGTTCCCGATGGCAGGCCGCGCGCATCCAGCACGATGGCGCTGGCCTGGCCGCTGTCCGGCGACCCCTCGATGATGATGGGGCCAGGATCGCCCGTACCGGACGGCGTCAGGGTGATGACGCGCATCAGGCCCTCGGCCGGCGCATCGGGATTGACCGTCGAGAGCACCGGCAGTGAGGCACCCTGCGGCAGCACGATGCCGGACGGCACCTCCGCCAGCAGGCCGCCGCCCAGTGCCGAATTGGCGACGGTCGCACTCGGCCCGGTCACGGTGATGGATACCGTCGAGGGCAGATTACCGGACAGCACCGGATTGTTCGCGGGACCGATCAGCGGCACGCCCTGAGTCGTCTGCTGGCCGCCATTCGGGGTGATGGTCACGGTTTCGATCTGTCGGCCGCTGGAATCGATGCTGTAGCGGGTGGCGACATCCATCCCGCCTACGCTGGTATCGGTCGAGGGCGGCAGCGAGGGGCCCGGATCCGGATCTGGGTCCGGATCCGTTGGCGGCACCGTCAGGTCCACGGTAAAGCTGTCGGCATCCGCCGCTGCGGCCACGCCGTCACCGTGATTGTCGGTTACCTCGTCCTCTACCAGGCTGACCGTGTAGGCGCCCTCCAGCGCTTCCTCCCAGCCATTGCCACCGGGCACGGCTACGGTATAGGTCGCGGTATTGCTGCCCGCATTCCAGCTGACGCCGGTCACCGTCAGGGTGCTGGTGTCGGGTGCTGTGACGGTGACGTCGTTTGTGTCGATGGAGTCGCCATCGATGGTGCCGTCGGCATCGCTGTAGGTGACGGCGAAGCTGTAGCTGGTCTGCCCGGCCGCCGTATGGGCGACATCTGCCGCCGACGCGGTGGCGGTCGGCCGGACATTGGCGGTGAAGCTGTACAGCGTGTCACTGCTGTTCTCCGCCAGGGGATTGCCGGCCAGGTCGCGCACCGCCGATTCATCCCAGTGGATCGCGATCTCCGCGCCATAGGGCAGCGGCGTCAGCCCGTCCGGGTCGATATCGATGGTGATCTGATAGCTGCCCCAGCCGCTTACGGCGGCCGAGTTGGCGGCAATAGTCTTGAACACCGTCTGGTCGGTGACGTTGTAGATGATGAAGTCGCCGGTGCCCGCCAGCACCTCTTCGTTGAAGGTCAGGGTCGGGGTCGCGTCCCGGGCGACGCTGACCGCATTGTCCGCCGGGCCGCTGCCGCTCTCGAACACCGGGGCTACGGTGTCGGCGATGAAGGAAATCGTATTGCCGGACAGGCTGAGATTATCGAAGACGGTGCTGTTCGCCAGCACGATCTGCAGGTCGGAACCCGCCGTCGCGTCCAACCCGACATACAGCACGTTATAGACGCCGTTCCAGGCGAAGCCGGCCTCGCCTTGTGCCAGTGCGGCACCATCGTCGCCGCGCACAATCCCGCCGACAACGGCGTCGCGCAGCACGATGGAATCGTCGGCAGTGAAGTCGCTGACCGTATTGCTGCTCGCCACGCCATCGCTGAAATCGAAGGTGTCCTGGCCCGCGCTGCCGACCAGCGTGTCGGTCCCGGCCCCGCCCCGCAGCGTGTCATTGCCGCCATTGCCGCGCAGCAGATTGTTCGCCTCATTGCCGACAATCAGATCGTTGCCGCTGCCGCCATAGGCGGCCTCGATCAGATGGGCCGCGCTGCCATCATGCAGATAAGGGATGGCGATGTTGCCCAGCGGCAGGACGTTGGCATCCAGCGTCTCCAGCGTGGCGTACTGGCCACCCAGATCGGTCCACTGGCCGGGCCGCAGATCGACCGAGAGGTTGGTCGCATAGCTGGCGAAATTGAAGGTATCGTAGCCGCCGCCATCCCAGCGCGCCTGGAAGATGACCGAGGCTGTGGGATCAAAGGTGTAGGTGGTATCGCCGAGATTGGCGGTCAGCGCGTTGGTGTTGACGCCGTAGAGATACTGGATCGCCGCGATGTCGTTCATCATCGGACCGGTCGGGTAGCTGCCGTCGGCAATCGAATAGGCTCCCAGCGACCCGCCGGTGTAGCTGACATAGCTCATCACCGACAGTTCGACGGGCACCCCCGAATCGCCTGGGAAGCCGTTGATCGCCTCGTGCGGATGCTTCAGCCCCAGCGCATGGCCGATCTCATGCATCGCGATGAAATGGGAATAGCTACCGGCAGTCCCCAGCTGGCCGCCATTGATCCCGCTGCCCAGCTGGATATCGCCGGCCTCGACCGAATTATCCGGGAATCCCACAACCCGCGCCGTCAGATTATCCGGCGACCGATACCAGTAGACCGAGATGTCGGCGGTCGCCGCGTCGGCGGCAGCCACCTGCGTGAAGGTGAGGCCCGAAACCCTGGCCCACTGCTGCAGGATCGCCTCGAAGGCGGTCTGCTCACCGCCGCTCAGCGCTGTGAAGTCAGACTCGTCATCAAGGTCATAGCCAACATTGGCGGCAGTGTCGGGAAAGGCATAGGTGAGCGCTGTGCCGTCCCATTTCCGGCCATATATCAGGGAATCGATGTAATCGATGCCGCTTGACCCAACTGCTGCTGAATCAGCCACTCTCTTAATCTCCTCAGCAAAAAGCCCGCGTCTTTCTATGCGTGCGACTGCGCCGCGCCTGAAACCCATCTTCTCCGGCAAGCAGACCATTCCTTGGCCGTCACCAGAGACTTCTTCAGTCAAGGCGTCTGAAAAATCGGAAAGCTTCGCGCCAAACGGATTCTTTAACTCATGGCGGCAAATGAAAACGTCATCACTTTGAATTGGCAACTAAAAAAGTGTTAATATTCGTTCGGCGGCGTGAATTTGTTTACAGATTAGAAATATATATTATTATGTAATAAATATTGTTTTATGTATATTTTTTATTATTAAAAAATTTAAATAATTCTAATGAATTTGCTTCTTAGCTAATGGCGACACGCCCCCGATGACGATGCTGAAGGACATCCTCGCGGTCAGGCCCACATAAGCAGGATCAGCATGAACGGCAGGGCGCCGACGATGGATGCTGGGTGCGGTGAAGATGCGCAATCTGTATCTCGACCCTTTGGCGATCCGGGGCATGGCGGCGCATTGCCGGACAGTAGAGATATTGTCGCCCTGGATCTCGGCTACGACAATCCAGTCGCCTTCACCGCCATGTTCAAGCGCTCCTTGGGCGTCTCGCCACGGGCCTACTTTCAGCGTGCCGAGTAGCCGTTTCAGCATCGGCTCGTTGAAGTCGCTGACTCCTGAAGAACGGGCTCTTGTGCCTGGTTGCGCTGGGCAAGTTATCACCGATCCTCAAGCGAATTGCTGGCCGGGATCGTCGCGCTGGTTGGCTTTCCGCTGATCGTGCCGCAGCTGGCCGGCCGGTTCGGCAGTCTTTTCGGCCATCTCGGGCTGGTGGTCGGGCGCTCCACGCCGGAATATATGCTGGCCTATATCCTGCTGCAGATTTTTGGCCCCTCCATGCTGCCGGCGGTGCTGGCGCTGGGGCTGCACAATGGGGCGATCATCGCGCATCTGCTGGGCCGCCAGTCGGAGGGGCTGTATGCCGCCCTGCGACCGGACGCGCCGCACGGCCTCAATTTCTATGCCTGGGAGATGGTGCCGCGCCTCTATGGGAATTTCCTGGCGCTGTGCTTCTATCGCTGGGAGATCATCATGCGCGAATCCCCCATCGTCGGTTTGCAGGGCGTGGCGACGCTGGGTTTCTACATCGACAACGCCATCGCCGAGATTCGCGCCGACCGGGCGATCTTTCTGCTGCTGCTGACCGTGCTGGCGACCATCGGCATCGACGCCCTGTCCCGTACCCTGCGCGGTCTGCTGGCGGTGGACCGGGTGCGCAGCCTGTAAGATTCGCGCGGGGGGCGGCGGCTGATCGCCCATGGGGCGATCTCAGAAAATATCCCAGCCGATGGCGGAGGGTGGCGTGGGCACATGACGCGCCCACGCCCTTCCCGGAATTTAGCCCTCGATGAAGGCCAGAAGGTCGGCATTCACCAGATCAGGGTGGGTTGCAAAGACGCCGTGTGACAGCCCCTCATAGGTCTTGAGCGTGCCGTTGCGCAGCAGCTTGATCGCCTTGTGCGCGGAATCCGCGATCGGCACGACCTGATCGTCGGTCCCGTGCAGCAGGAGAACCGGCACCGTGATGGCCTTCAGATCCTCGGTGAAATCGGTCTCCGAGAAGGCTGCGATACAGTCATAATGGGCCTTTGCGCCGCCCATCATGCCCTGGCGCCACCAATTGTCGATCAACCCCTGGCTGACGGTGGCGCCCTTGCGGTTGAAGCCGTAGAAGGGGCCGGCCGGCACATCGATGAAGAATTGCGCGCGGTTGGCGACCAGCGCCGCCCGGAACCCATCGAAAACCGACATCGGCAGGCCCTCGGGATTGGCCTCGGTCTGCAGCATGATCGGGGGCACCGCGCCGATCAGCACCGCCTTGGCCACGCGCCCCGCCTCGGCCCGGGCGACATAGCGCGTCACCTCGCCGCCGCCGGTCGAATGCCCGACATGGACGGCGTTGCGCAGATCGAGCGCGCGGGTCAGCTCGGCGACATCGGCGGCGTAGGTGTCCATGTCGTTGCCGGTATCGGTCTGGTCGGAGCGTCCATGGCCGCGACGATCATGGGCGATGACCCGATAGCCCTTCGCGCGGAAGAACAGCATCTGGTTGTCCCAGTCATCCGCGCTGAGGGGCCAGCCATGGTGGAAGACGATGGGTTGCGCGTCCTTGGGGCCCCAATCCTTGAAATAGATGTGGGTGCCGTCGCTGGTTGTGATCGTGCTCATTGCCGTATCCTTTCGTCTCGCGGGCCGGCGCCATACCGACCGTCCATATGGACAAGATGAGCCCTGTCGCGGCAGAGTACACGTGGCGAAATCGACAATCATCGGGGCAAAAATGACAATTAGGTCCGATATCAAGATCGTCGCGGAGATCGGCCTGCTGATCTATCCCGGCGCGCAATTGGCGGCGGTCTACGGGCTTACGGATCTTTTCCGCATTGCCGGTGAATGGGCCTTGCCGCTGGAGGGCGGCCCACGCCCCGCCATCCGGGTTACCCATTGGAAAAGCGGCCCCGAAACAGGCCCCGAACCACGCATGGAATGCATCTGGGACAGCCATCCCGGCGACGGTCATAGCCTGTCGCATGTGATCGTCCCGCCCAGCATCATCATGCCCGACAAGATGCCGTCGATGCAGGCGCCGGCGGCGTGGCTGGCGGGCCGGCATCGCGCCGGCGCGACGCTTTGCGCGATTTGCGCCGGCGCCTTCGTGCTCGCCGAGACCGGGTTGATCAACGGGCGACGGGCCACGACCCATTGGGCGTTCGCCCATGCGCTGGCCGACCGTTTCCCCGATGTCGAGGTCGCGGTCGAACGCATGGTGATCGACGATGGCGACATCATGACGGCGGGCGGCATTCTCGCCTGGACCGATCTCGGCCTGACCCTGGTGGAAAAGCTCATGGGACCAAGCACGATGCTTGCGACGGCGCGATTTCTGCTGATCGAACCGCCCGGCCGGCAGCAACGCCCCTTCGCGCAGTTTATTCCGCGCTTCGACCATGGCGATGCCGCGATTCTGCGCGCCCAGCATCATCTTCACGCCACGCGCGCCCAGACCTATGACCTGGCCGAACTGTCCACAATCAGCGGATTGGAGCAACGCACCCTGTTGCGCCGGTTCAGGAAGGCGACAGGCCTGCGGCCGACTGAATACGCGCAGGAGGTTCGCATCGCCAAGGCCCGTGAACAGCTTGAGGCGACCAATCAGCCGGTTGAGCAGATCGCCTGGCAGGTCGGCTATTCCGACCCCGCTGCCTTCCGCAAGGTGTTCCAGCGCATCACGGGCGTCGGCCCCGCCACCTACCGCCAGAGATTTGGCGTGACATAGCCGGCCGGGCGCGAGCGTTATGAGGAAGCGTACATCACCATCATCGGCTGCCCCGCAAGACGATGCCGGCGAACAGGAGCAGGGCAATGGCAGCGGTAACGGTGAGGATGACGCCGAGTGCGGTCCAGGAATCGTAGGGCAGGGCGGTGCTCAAGGCCGTCGCCAACGCGGCACAGGCCATCTGCAGGAAGCCGAGCAGGGCTGAGGCGAGTCCGGCCTGCTTGCCGAAGGGTTGCAGGGCGATGGCGGTGCCCAGCGGGTTGACCAGCCCCATGCCGAACAGAAACACCACGATGGCGGCGGTGAACAGGGGCAGGCTTGGCGTGCCGCCGCCGGCCAGCAAGATCGCCCCGCCGGCCAGGGCGATGGCGATGCCAGCCGTCGCCACTTTCGTCGCTTCCCAGCGATGCGCCAGGCGCGGCGCCAGCAGGCCGGCCCCGAAGACGATAAAGACCGTAGCGGCGAAGAACAGGCCCAGTTGTACAGGCGACAGCCCAATCAGGCCGATCAGGATGGCCGGCGCCGCGCCGAAGAAGGCGTAGAGGCCGCCGACGATCAGGCTGACGGCCAGCGCTGGCATGATGAAGCGCCGGTCCGTCGCCAGCCGCCCATAGGCCACGGCGACCGTTCGCGCCGTATGGGCGGCGCGACGGTCGGCCGGGTGGGTTTCCCCCATGCCGAACAGGTAGTACAGGACGAGCGCGCCGCCGCTGAGGCCGACCAGCAGGAAGGTCGAACGCCACCCGAGCGTGGCGTCCATCGTGCTGCCCAGCAGCGGCGAGAAGCCGGGCGCCGCCGCCATCGCGATCATGGTCAGCGACAGGGCGCGGCTCAGCGCGTCGCCGTCGAACAGATCGCGGGCGATGGCGCGTGACAGAACGGACGCGGCGCAGACGCCGAGCGCCTGCACCACCCGACCGATGATCATCGTCTCCAGCGTGTCGGCGGCGGCGCATAGGGCGGTGCCGGCCAGAAAGACGATCAGCCCGCCCAGCACCAGCTTCTTCCTGCCATACCGGTCGGAGAGCGGCCCGACGAGCAGCTGGCCGATGGCGAAGGCGACGAAGAAGCTGGACAGCGTGAGCCCCATATCCCGGGCCGAAACGCCGAACTCGGCCGCCATCGACGGGAAGGAGGGGAGGGTGATGTTGGTGGACAGCGCGCCGATGGCCGCCAGGCCGGCCAGCAGCGTCAGCACGCCGCCGGTCAGCTTTCGCTGTGCCGGGATGTCGGCGGGAATGTCGTTAGCATTGAGCGTGGACACGGAACTCTCCTGCCATGGCGGGGCGATCAGGGGCGTAGCGCCGCGCCGTTTTCCAGATAGATCGGGCGGGCGGCCGACAGTCCGGCATGCACCTGGCGGCTGATTTCGTCGGCCAGCACCTGCTGCTCGCCGCGCTCCAGCGCTTCCAGCGCCGCCTGCACGATGGCCTGGGGCGTGCTCTTCGCCGCCGTGATGTCGCGGGTCAGGTCGGTGTCGATGAAGCCGGCATGCAGCCCGATGACCTGGGTGCCCTGTTCCTGCAACTCGATGCGTAGGCCGTTGGTCAGGGCCCAGGCGGCCGATTTCGACGCGCCATAGGTGGCCAGCATCGGCCCGTTGATCCAGCTGCCGACCGACAGCACGTTCAGCATAGCCCCGCCGCCATTGCGCTTCAGCACCGGCGCGAAGGCGCGTGCGATGCGCAACGGACCGAAGAAATTCACCTCGAACTGCTCGCGCGCCGCCTCAATGGCCCCCTCGCCCAGGAAGGGTCCGGGCAGGGCGATGCCGGCATTGTTCACGATCAGCGTCACATCGCCGGCCGCCTGTGCGGCGGCGGCGATGTCTTCCTCGCGGGTGACATCCAGCTTCAGCGATACGACGCCGGGCAGGGTGATCGATGCCGGATTGCGCGCGCCGGCGTAAATTTTCGTCACGCCGGCGGCCAGCAAGGCGCGGGTGAAGGCGAGGCCGAGGCCCCGGTTCGCGCCGGTTACCAGCGCGGTCGATCCTGCGATTTTCATGGGATAGCTCCTGCCAAAACGCTAGCCGAACCAGTGGTGGCAGCGTGTAAAATTAAATATGATGACTGTCATACTTGAACATACATGATGGTCATCATATTTAAAGTCAAGACAGCAAAAGCACCGTCAATCGCAATTTTGGAAGGCCAGAAGAATGCGCTATTCCGTCGAGGAAACCGCCGAGAAGCATGAGAAGATTCTAACCGAGGCCGCCCGCCTGTTCCGCGAGCGCGGGTTTGCCGGGGCTGGCGTGGCGGAAATCATGCAGGCGGCCGGCCTGACCCATGGCGCTTTCTACGCGCATTTCCCTTCGAAGGACGCGCTGGCCGGCGCGGCGCTGGTCCGTGCCTTCGAGCAGTCGAGCGCGCGCATGCGGACCGATGCCGGCGATCCGAAGCAGGCATTCCTCGACCGGTATCTGAGTGTGGCGCATCGCGACCGGCCCGGCGCCGGCTGCGCCATTGCCGCCCTCGGCCCGGAGGTCGCGCGTGGCGAGGCCAGCCGCGCCCCCTTCACCGAGCAGGTCGCGCGGATGATTGCCGATATGACGGAGCGGTTCGCCTGGGACGATTCCGCGCGCAAGGACCGGCCCGCGCGTCAGAATGCGATCCATCTGCTGTCGGCGGCGGTGGGCGCGCTCATCCTGGCGCGCGCCGTCGACGACCCGGCGTTGTCGGACGAAATACTCGCCGGCGTCCGCGACGTGCTTGCGGACTAAGCGCGACGGTGGCGCGCCGTGGCGCATAAGGCGCTGTTTATACGGAATGAAAGTCTGAAAAAGATGCGGCGTATTGTGGTGACAGGCATGGGGGCGGTGAGCCCTCTTGGGACAGGTGTGGAGGCCTCCTGGGGCCGGCTGTTGGCAGGACGCTCCGGTATACGCAGGCTGTCAGACGAAGTGGTCGGAGATCTGCCGGCAAAGATCGCAGGCATCGTACCCTCACGGGAAGACGATGCGGAGGCGGGGTTCGATCCTGATGGCGTGCTCGACCCGAAGGGACAGCGCAAGGTCGATCGCTTTATCCTATTCGCGCTCGCCGCGGCAGACGAGGCGCTGGCCCAGGCTGGATGGACGGCGGCTTCAGAAGAAGGCCGGCTGCGCGCAGCGACGATCATCGCGTCGGGTGTCGGCGGGTTCCCGGCCATGTCCGAAGCCGTCCGCACGGTCGATCAGCGTGGCGCGCGGCGATTGTCCCCGTTCACCATCCCGTCCTTTCTCGTGAACCTCGCCGCTGGTCAGGTCTCAATCCGTCATGGCCTCAAAGGGCCTCTCGGGGCACCGGTGACGGCTTGTGCTGCGGGCGTTCAGGCGATTGGCGACGCGGCGCGGCTCATACGTAACGAGGAAGCCGATGTTGCTGTATGCGGCGGAACGGAAGCCTGCATAAATGATGTCAGCCTTGGTGGTTTCGCGGCGGCGCGCGCGCTTTCTACCGGCTTCAACGACACCCCGACGCAGGCCTCCCGACCTTTCGACAGGGAGCGCGATGGCTTCGTCATGGGCGAAGGCGCCGGCATCCTGGTGATCGAGGCGCTTGACCACGCGCTTGCACGCGGCGCGACGCCGATTGCCGAAATAGTCGGTTATGGCACGACGGCCGATGCACACCACATCACCTCCGGGCCGGAGGACGGCAACGGCGCGCGGCGCGCGATGGAAATCGCCATCGCCCAGGCGGGCATTTATTCCGGAGAGATCAGGCACCTCAACGCTCACGCCACATCCACGCAGATTGGCGACAAGGGCGAGATGGAGGCAATCAAGAGTGTGTTCGGCACGAGCCGCTCCATCGCCGTAACCAGCACGAAGTCGGCCACGGGACATCTGCTTGGGGCCGCAGGCGGGCTGGAAGCAATCTTCGCCATACTCGCGCTCAGGGATCAGGTGGCGCCGCCGACACTTAATCTCACGACGCCGGACCCCGCCGGTGACGGCATTGATTTCGTCGCGCGCCAATCCCGACCGATGGCGATGGCGTACGCAATATCCAACGGCTTCGGCTTTGGTGGGGTCAATGCGAGTGTGATTTTCCGCCGCTGGTAAACGATCCCGCTGAAATAGGCGGCCGGGATTAACGATCTTGAGCCGCCGGGTAGTCGGTATATCCGGCTGCGCCGCCGCCGTAATAATGAGAGCGGTCTGCGATAGCCAGGGGCAGGCCGCGCCGCAGCCGGTCGACCAGGTCCGGGTTGGCAATATAGGGACGCCCGAAAGCGATCAGGTCGGCGGCGCCGGTCTCGGCCGCGCAGATGGCGAGATAGCGGTCATAGCCGTTATTCGCCATATAGCGCCCGCCGAAGCGGCCTCTCAAGGCGCGCACCGATGCCCGGTCGGCGCTGTCGCGGGAGCCGGCGGTTTCGCCCTCGATCAGATGCAGGTAGGCCAGGCCAAAGCCCGATATCCGCTCGATGACGTGGCTGAAAAGAGCCATCGGGTCGCTGTCGCCGGCATCGTTGGCCGGGCTGAACGGGCTGAGGCGCAGGCCGATGCGGTCCGCCGGCCAGATTTCGGTCAACGCCTCCAGCACCTCGACCAGGAAGCGGCAGCGATTCTCCGGCGATCCGCCATAGGCGTCGGTCCGTCGGTTGGGGCCGTCGCGCAAGAACTGGTCGATCAGGTAGCCGTTCGCCCCATGTAGCTCGATGCCGTCGAAGCCGGCGGCACGGGCATTCCGGGCGGCGTGCCGGTAATCCGCGACGATGCGCGCGATCTCGCCGGTTTCCAGCGCGCGGGGCGGGGAGACCGGCACGAAGCCGCTGCCGACATAGGTGCGCGTCCGGGCGATCACGGCCGATGGGGCGACTGGGGGCTGGCCGTCCGGCTGCAGGGAATGGTGCGACACCCGCCCGACATGCCAGAGTTGAAGGAAAATGCGGCCGCCGGCCGCGTGCACGGCCTCCGTCACCCGGCTCCAGGCCTCGGTCTGCGCCGCACTGTGGATTCCGGGCGTTCCGGCATAGCCCTTGCCTTCGGGCGATATCTGCGCGGCTTCGGTGATGATCAGGCCCGCGCTGGCGCGCTGCCGGTAATAATCGACGCTCAGCGGGCCGGGCGCGTCCCCCTCGGGCAGGGCGCGACTGCGTGTCAGCGGGGCCATGACGATGCGGTTGGGCAGTTCCAGCGCGCCGAGACGGATGGGCGTGAACAGGGCCGGTATCGTCACAGGTAGGATTCCTGCACGGCGGCGGAGCCGCGCAACGCATCGGCGTCGCCCTCGAAGGTGATTTCGCCAGTCTCAATGACATATCCGTAATCGGCCACTTCCAGGGCCAGCATGGCATTCTGTTCGACCAGCAGGATCGTCGTGTCCTCGCCGCTGATGCGCCGGATGATGTCGAATATTTCGTCGACAATGCGCGGCGCGAGGCCGAGCGACGGCTCGTCCAGCAGCAGATAGGCGGGCCGGGCCATCAGCGCCCGGGCGATGGCCAGCATCTGCTGCTCGCCGCCGGACAGGGTGCGCGCCGGTTGCGCCAGGCGCTCGCGCAGCCGGGGGAACGTATCGAGCAGCTTCTCGAAATCCTCCGCCACCGCCCGCGACCGCCCCCGCAAAAGGCCGCCCAGCCGCAGATTGTCGGAAACGCTCATGCCGCCGAAAAGCTCTCGTTGCTCGGCAACCAGGGCGATGCCGCGCCGCAGCGCCTGGTCCGGCGTGCCATTGGTCAGCGGGACGCCATCCAGCTCGATACTGCCATCCGAACAGCGGGCAAGACCGACGATGGCGTTCAGCGTCGTGCTTTTCCCCGCTCCGTTGGCCCCCAGCAGCGTGACGACGGCGCCGCGCGGCACCGCTAGGTTGAGGCCATGCAGGACTTCCTTGCCGCCATAGCCGGCGCGGACATTACGAAGCGATAGCATTGGCCGCCCTCTCGCCCAGATAGGCCTTGATGACATCGGGGTTGGCGCGCACCTCGGCGGGCAGGCCCTCGGCGATCTTGCGACCGAAATTCAGCACGGTGACCCGGTCGGAAATCTTCAGAACCAGCGCCATGACATGGTCGATCAGCAGGATGGTCAGGCCCCGCCTGGCCCGCAAATCCAGCAGGATATTGTTCAACGCCTCGATTTCGGCTGCCCTCAGTCCGGCGGCCGGCTCGTCCAGCAGCAGCATGCGCGGGCGCGTCGCCAGCGCCCGCGCCAGCTCCAGCCGGCGCTGCTTGCCGAACGGCAGCGCGCCGGCCAGCATGGCCGCATCCTCGGCGATGCCGACCAGTTCAAGCAGGTCCATCGCCTCGGCCCGCATCCGGCTTTCGGCGGCGGCGAAGCCAAAACCGTGCGTGGCCGCGACGAAGGGGCCGTAGCCGCCGCTGCGATGCGCGCCGATCATAACGTTCTCCAGCGCCGTCATCTCGCCGAACAGCTCGGTGTTCTGGAAGGTCCGGGCGATGCCCAGCCGGCAGATATCGTGCGGCTTAAGCCGGTTCAGCGTCTGCCCGGCGAAGGTGACCGAGCCCTGGCCGGCGGTGTAGATGCCGGTGACGACGTTGATCAGCGTGCTCTTGCCCGCGCCGTTCGGCCCGATGATGGCGTGAATGGCGCCGGGTTCGACATCGATGTTGATCCCGTCCAGCGCGACGATGCCGCCGAACCGCACGCCGATATCCTGGATGCTGAGGAGAGGCGCGGTCATCGGGCGGCACCTCCCCACCAGCGGGCTCCGGGACGCCGGAAAATCAGGCCGGACAGCCCATTCGGCCACAGCACGATGAAGCCGAGCAGCAGCAGCGCGAAGACCAGCCCCAGATAGGATTGGAAGGCCTGCAGGAATTCCGGGATCAGGATGAAGACCACCGCCCCGATGATCGCCCCGGCCGGGGAGCGCAGCCCGCCGACCACCGCGATGGCCATGTAGTAGATGGATTGCGGAATGCCGAACTGCATTGGGTCGAGATAGCTGGCCAGGGGGGCCAGCAGCCCCCCGCCGACCGCGCCCAGGAAGGCGCTGCCGGCAAAGGCCAGCGCCTTGTAGCGCAGCACGTCCACGCCCATCGCGGCGACGGCGATCTCGCTCTGCCGGGTCGCCGCGAAGGCACGGCCGAAACGGGACCGGATGATGTTGCCGACGATCAGAAACAGCACCGCCGTGGTGGGGACGATCACGTAATACAGCTCTCCGCCGCTGGTCAGCGCCCGGCCGCCGATCTCGAAGCTGGGCACCGGCATGCCGGCGGCGCCGCCGGTGATGTCGTCCATATGGATGAAGGCCAGTTGCACGATGGCGGTCACCGCCATGGTCGCCAGCGCGAGGTAGTGACCGGAGACGCGCAGGGTGACTTGCCCCAGCACGAAGCCGGCCATCGCGGCGACGATGCCGGAGAGCGGAATGCCGGCCCACAGAGGCACGCCCCAACGGGTCGCCAGGATCGCCGCGCCATAGCCGCCGATGCCCACGAAGGCGGCCTGGGCCAGCGACACCTGGCCGGCCAGTCCGGTCACCACGGTCAGCCCCAGCGCGATGAGCGCCGTGACCGCGATCAGGCAGACCTGGAATAGCTGGAAGTCGGCCAGCATATGCGGCAGCGCGAAGAACAGGCCGATGCCGGTCACGGCGAAAAGCAGGGTCTTGCCGGTCATGCGCCTATACCTTCTTCAAGGCTAGGCCGCCGAATAGGCCCTGCGGCCGCACCAGGATCACGGCGATCAGAATGGCGTAGCTGATCATGTCCTTGAGTGCGGTCGAGATATAGGCCCCGGTCAGCGCCTCCAGCACGCCGAGCAGCAAGCCGCCGACAACGGCGCCCGGCAGGCTGCTGAAGCCGCCCAGCACGGCGGCGGTGAAGCCCTTGATGGCGATCAGCCCCATATCCGGGCTCAGCGTCAGCAGCGGGGCCACCAGGATGCCCGCCACCGTGGCCAGCAGCGAGGCGACCACCCAGATCACTAGGAACACGCGCGACACCCGCACGCCGATCAGGCTGGCGCCGGTGCGGTTCTCGCAGGCGGCCAGGATTGCCTTGCCTTGCAGCGTCTTCTCGAAGAACAGGTACAGTCCCGCCAGGATGACCAGCACGACGCCGATGATCGCCAGGTTGGCCGGCACCAGCATCAGGCCGCCAACCTCGACCGGGGCAGGGGACAGCAGGAACGGGAAGGGCCAGGCATTGGGGCCCATGAAGGCGCGCAGCCATTCCCGCAAGGCGGTGCCGATGGCCAATGTCGCGATCAGCCGCGCCAGCAGCGAGGCGTTTCGCAGCGGCACCATGAAGACGGCGTAGATCGCGGCGCCCAGCGCCATCGACGCCAGCAGCGCCATCATGATGGCGGCGGAAAATGGCACTCCGACGAAATTCTGCGCGATCAGCACGAGATACGCGCCGAAGGTGACCTGATCGCCATAGCCGAAATGCACCACGCCCGTGCCGTTGTGCAGCAGCACGAAGCCAAGCGCGATCAGCGCATAGACGGCGCCGGCGGTCAGCGAGCTGACGAGGAGCTGGGCGAGCATGCCTGCCGATCCCTACAGCACGGCTATGGCTTTGATTTCAATCAGGGCGTCCTTGCGGATCAGCCCGGCGACCTGAACTCCGGTCGCGGCCGGCCAGGGCGGACCCTTCAGCAGCTCGCGCCGCACATCGGCGGTCTTCTCGTAGCCTTCCAGCGTCGTGTAATAGTCCGTTGTCTCGACGATATTGGCCAGGCTGCCGCCGAGGCTCTCCAAGATGATCGCGAATTTCTGGAAGATGTAGCGGGTCTGCGCCGCGATATCGCCGACGCCGACGATCTTGCCCTTTTCATCGCCCGCCGTGGTGCCGGACAGGAAGACGAGATTGCCAACCCGCACCGCCGGCGAGAAGGTGAAGCCCTTCGGCCAGTTCGGGTTGGGGACGATCGGTTCATAAACGGTCATGGCTCGGTGTCTCCTTGAGGCGCGGACTTAGGGGCGTTGGCGCAGCACGAAGCGCTGAATCTTGCCGGTCGCGGTCTTCGGCAGGCTGTCGACGAATTCGATCTCGCGCGGATATTGGTGGCGGCCCAGCGTGCGTTTCACGAAGCCGGCCAGTTCGTCCGACAGCGCATCGCTGGCCGCCACGCCGGTCTTGAGCAGGATGAAGGCCTTCACGATCTGCCCCTTGAGCGCGTCGGGCTTGCCGATCACGCCGGCCTCGGCGACGGCGGGGTGCTTCAGCAGCGCGCTTTCGACCTCGAACGGGCCGATGCGATAGCCGGCGCTCTTGATCATGTCGTCTGCCCGGCCTTCGAACCAGAAGTAGCCGTCGGCATCGCGGCTGGCGAGGTCGCCGGTGACGATCCAGCCCTGGCGTACCAAATTGCGCGTCGCCGTCTCGTCGTTCCAGTACAGCAGCCAGTACAGGCAATTCTCGTCGGCCTTCTTGCCGATCATGCCGACTTTACCCGCGGGTAGCTCGTTGCCCGCCTCGTCGACCACGGCCATGGTGAAGCCGGGGCAGGGCAGCCCCATCGAGCCGGGCTTCACCGCCATGTCGATGCCGGCATAATTACCGATGGGCAGGGCATATTCGGTGGCGCCGAAATGGTCGAGCGGCGTGACCGACCAGACCCGGCGGAAATAATCGACGACCTTGTCGTTCAGCGGTTCGCCACAGCTCGATATCGTGCGCACCGGACTCTTCGGCGCGGCGTCGGCGGCCATCAGGCTGCGCAGCAATGTCGGCGTGGTGGCGAGGTTGGTGATGCCGTAGCGTTCGATCAGTTCCAGGCACAGGGCCGGCGTGGGATTGGCCTGTACCGAGACGATGGGGACGCCGGCGGTCAGCGCCGCCAGGTAGCACACGAAGCCATAGCCCCAGCCGGGATCGCCGGTCGGCCAGAAGATGTCGTCCTCGCGCAGATCGACGCCGTAGGTGACATAGGGCCAGATCGCGGCCAGGAAGTTCGTCGCGATCGCCCCGCCCTTCGGCTGCCCGGTGGAACCAGAGGTGTAGATGATCGCGGCAACCTCGTCGCGCCGGCATTGCACAGGTTCGAACCGCTCGCTCTCGCGCGCCGTTTCGGCGGCGAAGTCGAGGTCGCCCTGCTGTAGCGCCGCCGGGTCGGGATTTACGCAGACGATCCGCGTCGCGGCATCCGCGGGCACCTGGCTGCGCACCTCCTGATGGGTCACCAGCAGCTTCACCTGGCTATGCTCCAGGCGAAAGCGCACCGCGTCCGGCCCGAAGCCGGTGAAGATCGGCACATAGATCGCGCCGACCTTGAACGCTCCCAACAGGGCGGCCAGCCCCTCCGGCACGCGCGGCATCAGCGCCGCCACCCGGTCGCCCTTGCGGACGCCCAGGCGGGTCAGCAGATTGGCGAAGCGGTTGCTGGCTTCCGCCAGCTCGCGATAGGCGATGCGCCGCTCCGCGCCATCCCTGGCCACCCAGATCAGCGCGGTGGCGTCGCTATCGGCATGGCGGTCGATGATGGTGGCGCCAAGATTGACCGTCTCCTTGCCGGTCCAGCCCAGCGTGTCATGCACCGTTTGCCAGCTAAATGCCTGGCGCACCGCCTGATAGGTCATTGCGGACATCGTTTCAGGCCACCTTGTCCGTGCCTTGCGGGCGGCATTTGAGCAGATAGGTGTGATGCCCTTCCAGCACGGGGCTGCCGGCATGGTCGAGCAGCGTTAGCGCAAAGCGCACCAGGGCGGCGTTACGATGCGGCTTCAGGTCGATGGCCGTCACCTCGAACCGGCTGGTCAGCGTCTCGCCGATGAAGACCGGTTTCACGAAACGGCAGCCCTGCTCGACGAAGGCGATCATCGCATCCTCAAGCCGGTGCGACAGCGGGGTGGCGCCCAGCGCGCCCATCGAGACCAGCAGCAGCCCGTGCGCCAGACGCTTGCCGAACTGCGTCTTGGCCGCATAGGCCTCGTGGTAATGGATCGGGTGGCTGTCGCCGGTGAGGGCGGCGAAGCCGGAGAAGTGCTCTTCTCCGATTCCGCGCGGCTCACCGGCGAATACCTGACCCACCGCCAGATCGTCGGCAAATATTTGCGCGACGCGGTGTTGGGCCGTGGTCACTTGGCGGCCCCTTCGCTGGCGCGCACCACGACCGGCAACATCTTGCGGCTCAAATCCTTCTGGATTTCGACCACGCGGGCCGACTGGTTGCCCTCGCGGATATTCGGGCCGAAGGTGGTCGGCAGGCTGAGGCCGGTGGCGTAGTTGTCCAGGCTTTCCAGCGCGGCGATCAGCTTTTCCTGCGTCAGGTCCTTGCCGGCCCGCTTCAGCGCCTCCAGGAAGGTCAGCGCGCCGCCGTAACCCAGCACATCGCCCAGGTCGGGACGGCCCTGGCGGGCGAGGTCGGGGAAGCGCTTCTCGAACGCGGCATGGAACTTCTTGGCGGCCGGATCGTCCGATTCCGGCAGCACTTCGAGGGTAATGATGTTCTGCGTGCCAGCCGCCGCCTCGCCGACGATTTCCGGATAGCGCCGGCTGCCGGCCGAATTGGCGCCCATGATGGTCGCCTTCAGGCCGAGCTGGCTGGCCTGGCGGGTGATGATGGCAGACGGGTTCGGATAGCCATAAACCACGAGAACGTCCGGCGTCGCCTGGGCAATGCGCGAGAGCTGGGCGCTGAAATCCGTGTCGGTCAGGTTGAAGGTCTCTTCGGCCGCCAGCTTATGCCCGCGTGCCTTGATGCGCGCCACGACGCTGTCGGCGCCGCGCTTGCCATACTCGTCGGATTGGCGGATCAGCGCGATCTTCTGGCCCTTCAGATGGTCGATGACGTAATCCGCGATCGCGGTGCCCTGCTGGCGATCGTTCATCGGGCCGGTGCGGAAAACGTTGGGAATCGGCGGCTCGGTCACCACCGGCGTGGAGAAGACCGAGATGAAGGTCGGGGTCTTTGACGCCTTGAAGGTCGGCACCAGGGCCTGGCCGACCGCGCTGGCGGCCGGGCCGAACACGGCAAACACCTTCTCCTGTTCAGTCAGGCGCTTATAGGCGGCGATGCCCTTCGGCGGCGATGATTCGTCGTCGAGCGATATCCACTCGATCTGGCGGCCATTGATGCCGCCGGCGGTGTTCGCCTCCTCGAAGGCGAGGGTGGCGCCGGCCAGGTTACCAGTCCCGAAAATGGCGAACGGGCCGGTCAGGCTGCCGAGAACGCCGATCTTGATCGCCTTGTCGGTAACGCCGGGCGCATCCGCCCGTGCCGCGTCGGCCAGGCCGACCATTGCCGTGAGACACAGGCCGAATACGGCCGTCTTCATAATGCGATGCATAGGTAAATCTCCCCTGATTCGGCCCCCATCAAGGGGGTCCGGGTTCCACCAAGACTGCTGAGATGACGAAAGCGAGCGCCCTGTCTTCAGCCTGTTCGCCTATTCATATTTTCCGAATTTCGGAAAGTTTTATTGATTTACGGAAAGTTTAATATTAGCCTTTCGCGAGAGTCAACAGGCTCTGGGGTGGATTTTTCTCCTGTCGCCGCCGCCCTGGGCTTTAAAGTCGATTTTTCTAAGAAGTCTCAAGGAACTCGGGTCGGGGAATGTCGTGACTGCAGAAAAACAAACGGGGTTGGAGCGCTATGTGATGGCGCTGGAGGCGGTCGCCGCCTCGCCGCACGGGTTGAGCCTGTCCAGCCTGGCCCAGCAATGCGATTTGCCGGTGGCGACCACGCACCGGCTGCTTCAGGCCTTGCAGAAGACCGGCCTGGTCACTGCCAGCGGCGGCAAGCGCAAGGATTACCAGCTGGGGATGCGGCTGTTGCGGCTGCTGCATGCCGGTGCGGACGACGCCTGGGTGCAGATCGCCGTTCAGCCGGTATTGGACCGGCTGGCCAACCGCTTCGGCGAAACCTGCTTCGTGACCCGGCTGACCGGCAATCATGTCATGTCGCTGGCCTGGGCGGTGCCGGAGAAGGGGCTGCGGGGCTATGTGTTTCCCGGCCATATGATGCCGCCGCACGCCTCGGCCTCCGCCAAGGCGATCCTGGCGTATCAGGCGCCGGCCTTTATCGATGAAATACTCTCCCAGCCGCTGGTGAAGCTGGCGCAGGAAACCAAGACCGACCCGGCCGCGGTGAAGGCCGACTACGCTGAGGTGCGCGACCGCCGCTACGCCACCTGCTGGAATGAGATGGAGCCGGGGGTGGGCGCGCTGGCCGTGCCGATCGAGCTGCCGGATGTCGGGGTGATCTACAGCCTGGGCGCATCCGGCCTGATCGAGCGGCTGAATTCCCGCCCGTTGGATGAATCGTTGGAGATGATGCGGGCGGCGGCCGACAATCTGTCGCGCGCGCTGCGCAATTCCACGCCGGCTCGAATGTCTGGCGATTGGCGGCCATAAAGCGAGGCCGCAGGCTCGCGAGCAGGGCCTGACGGTTCTTCAGGCCATGCATGCGCTGGCGCGGGATGGCGGTCAGCTCCCGATTGCCTTGGGAGCCGATAGCTTCTATTTCTAAGGCCTAAGAATGATTCGCAATTCAGGGGCCTTTTTGAACCACGAGCCAACCATTGTGGAGCTGTTTTCAGCGCATCGGGGCGAGCTGGTGAATTACGCCAGCAGAATCCTGGGCGACCGGTCGCATGCCGAGGATGTGGTTCAGGAGGCTTACCTGCGTCTGGATTCGGCTATTGTCGATCAGCCCTTGCGCGAGCCGCTGGCCTATCTCTATCGCATCGTGCGCAACCTGTCCCTAGATGTGCGCCGCCGCCTGATGCGAGAGCGTGGCCGGATGCCGTCGGGCGGGGAGGCGGCGATGGATGAGATCGCCGAGGACCGTCCCTCGCCGGAGAGCGAAGTGGGAGCGCGCGGGGAAGTGCGCCTCCTCGCCCAGGCCATGGCGGAGCTGCCGGATCGTACGCGCGTAGCGCTGGAGATGCACCGCTTCGCCGGCTGCTCGATTCGTGAGATCGCCAACCGACTCGACATCTCGGTCGGTACGGCGCATGCGCTGGTCATCGACGGGATGGAACATTGCCGCCGCCGGCTGTTCCGCGGCCGATGATCGGCCAATCTTTGAACGGGGCCGGTCGCCGGAGCGTCTATAAAATAGTGCCGCGGCGAGAGGATGCAGCCGGACATGGATGACCGACGCCAACCGAGCAGCGCCAGCGAATGGCTGGTTGCCCTGCTCGATCAGCCGGATGACAGGAAGTTGCGCGCCGATTTCGCGCGCTGGATCGCGGCCAGTGCCGCCCACGCCCGGGATTGGGAGGAAATTGCCCAGACCTATGAGGCGATGGGCGAAGTGGCGCCGCTGCATCGCGCCTATTGGGCCGACCGTGAGGCCGTGTCCCGGCCGCTGCCGACCGTGGCGCCACGCCGCAAGGCGGGCCGCCGCGTCGGGCTGGGGCTTGCGGGCGTGGCAATGGCGGCCTGTCTGACGCTCGCGCTATTGCCGGACATGATACTGCGATGGACCGCCGATTACGCAACGGAGACGGCCGAGCGGCAAACCGTGCGACTGGAAGATGGCAGCATCGTCCGGCTCGGCCCCGATAGTGCCCTGGAAATCGTCTATACCGAGGCCGAGCGTCGCGTGCGGCTGCTGGAAGGCCAGGCATTTTTCGAGGTCGCGGCCAATCTGGAGCGACCCTTTCGGGTGACGGCGAATGCGGTCGAGGCCACGGTGATCGGCACCGCCTTCGAGGTGCGCATGGCGCATCGGGCCACGCGCGTCGCCGTGCGCGAAGGCAGTGTGCGCGTCAGTCGCGACGGCGTCGTGCCGCCGGTGAACGAGACATTGAGCGCCGGTGACTGGGCGCGCCTTTCATGGGATGGCGGTGACGACGGACGCGGCCATATGCCGGCGCAGAACGTCGCGAGCTGGTTGGACGGGCAGCTGGTGGTGCAGGATCTCCCGGTGGCCGAGGTGGTGGCCGAGCTGCGGCATTATTATTCCGGCATTGTCCTGGTCCAGGGCGACGCGCTGGCCGGCCGGCCCTTGACCGGGGTGTACAATCTTTCCGACCCGGTAGCGGCCTTCCGCGCCATCGCCAGCGCGCAGGGCGCATCCTTCCATCAGCTATCGCCCTGGGTCGTGCTGATTTCGGGCGGCTGATTTTTTTTTTGAACGCCGGGCAATCCGCAATCGTCTCTAAGTCAGATATTAAAAATGCGTCGTAATCGCATCTGATGATTGCGCGCAATTTCCTGTCTGGAGGGGGAGTTGACGGAGATGACGAAGGGGCACGGGAATTCGCGGCGATGGGCCGCGGCGCTGGCAATGTCGACCGCGCTGGCCACCACGCTTGTCGCGCTGCCGACGGCTGGCCAGGCGCAAGGCACGGGGCCAGCCACCGCTCAGACGCAGCAGCGCAGCTTCAACATTCCGCCGCAGCCAATGCCGGAGGCGCTGTCCCTGTTCGGCCGGCAGTCGGGCATGCAGGTTTCCGCCAATGGCGATGCGGTGCGCGGCGCGCGCACCCAGGGCGTCAGCGGCACGATGGCCCCGGAAATCGCCTTGCAGCAGCTTCTCGCCGGTACCGGCCTCAGCTTCCGCCTGGAGCAGGGCGGCGCGGTGATTGTCGCCGCGCCGTCGACCAGCGGTTCGGCGACCATGCTGAGCCCCGTCATGGTGCAGGGTGCGGCGGTCGCGGACAAGCATGCCGGGGCGGCCGACCGGGCCAACTCGATCACCATCGGCCTGGAGGATCTGGAGCGGCGTAACCCGAGTTCGCTGAAGGAAGTGTTCGCCGGCGAGGCCAGCGTTTCCGTCGGCGGCGGCCAGCCGATGAGCCAGAAGGTCTATGTGCAGGGCGTGGAGGAGACCAACCTCGCCATCACCATCGATGGCGCGCGGCAGAACAACAAGGTGTTCCACCACAACGCCACCAATCTGATCGACCCGTCGCTGCTGAAGCTGGCGCGCGTCGATCCGGGCGTCGCCCCGGCCGATGCCGGTCCCGGCGCCCTGGGCGGCTCCATCGTCTACGAGACGGTCGACGTGGCCGATGTGCTGGAGCCGGGCCGTTCGGTCGGCGGCTTCCTCAGCAGCGAGTACAACACGAATGGCGACAGCCTGGCCTATAGCGGCTCGGCCTATGGCCGTTCCCAGGGCTTCGAAGTGCTGGGCTTCTACAAGAATTCCGACGGCAGCAACTACAAGGATGGCGATGGCCGTTCCGTCGAGGGCACCGGCGCCGGCCTGGAAAGCGTGCTGGGCAAGGTCGGCTTCGAGAGCGACAGCGGCCACCGCTTCGAATTCTCCGCCGAGCAGGTGCATGACGAGGCGGTGCGCCCGTTCCGCGCCAATATCGGCCGGCTGACCAACCGCAATGAAGGGCTGCGGCTCTACGATCTGAAGCGCCAGAACTTCGCCTTCAACTATTCCACGCCGAATGCCGATGGCATGTGGGACCCGAAGGCGGTGCTGGGCTATGGCCGCACCGAGGTCGGCGTGCCGACGCCGTTCGGCAGCGTCGGCGAGACCAGCAGCCTGTCCGGCAAGCTGGAGAACAACTTCAACTTCAGCCCCGGCAACACGCTGACGGTCGGCGTCGATTTCTACGACGACAAGGCGGAATACGACGATCCGACGGTCAGCATCTACGAGGCGTCCACCAATGTCGGCCTGTACGCCCAGGCGCGCATAACCCCGGTCGACCGGCTGCGGCTGTCCTTCGGCATGCGCGGCGACCAGAACTGGTTCGAAGGCACCGACGGCACCGAGATCGATCATGCCGGCCTGTCCGGCAACGCCTCGGCGGCCTATGACGCGACCGACTGGCTGACGCTGAAGGCGGGCTATTCCCGGGTTTTCGGCGGCATCACCCTGGCCGAGAACTTCATCCTGAACGAGAACTGGTCCTATGCCGGCGGCATCGAACCGGTGCGCGCCGAGAACATGACCCTGGGCTTCGAGACGCATCATCGCGGCTTCACCTTCGGGGCCGGCATCTTCCGCAGCGATTTCGACAATGCCCGCAACGAGACCTTCGGCGGCGGCCCGCAGATCACCTCGGATTTCGAGACCCAGGGCTACAACATCTCGGTCGGCTATAATTGGGGTCCCGGCTTCGCCCGGCTGACCTATACCGACACCGATTTCGAGATCGACGGCATCACCGGCGATTCGGATTTCGGCCAATATCTCGGCACGCCGATCGGCCAGATCTTCGCTTTCGAGGTCGCCCACAGCTTCGCCCGCACCGGCCTGACCCTTGGCGGCACTCTGGATGTGGCGCTGGAAAACGAGGACCCCGCCGGCGTCGGGCTGCAGCCGCTGGGTTCCTACG
This sequence comes from Oceanibaculum pacificum, assembly GCF_001618175.1. Lineage (GTDB taxonomy): Bacteria > Pseudomonadota > Alphaproteobacteria > Oceanibaculales > Oceanibaculaceae > Oceanibaculum > Oceanibaculum pacificum. The sequence goes on from NZ_LPXN01000138.1 coordinate 48,833, forward strand.
AATCCCTGAGCCTGTTTGCTGAATACCAGCCGCCGACGCTGCAATTCCTGACCCTGCGGGTGGAGGCGAACAATTTGTTCGACGAGACCTATGCCGACCGTGCCACCTATGGCCAGGAATTCGGCAATGTGATCCCGCTCTATGAGCCGGGCCGTTCCTTTCTCGTGAAAGCGAAGGTCACCTTCTGAGCATGCGGGCGTTCCTCATCGTCGCCGGGTTGCTGGCGGCACTGTTCTCCCCGGCGCGGGCGGAACGGATCGACATTGTCGACCGGGCCGGCCGCGCCGTGTCGGTTCAGCTGCCGGTGGAGCGCTTCGTCATCGGCGAGGGGCGCTATATTCCGCTGCTGGCCCTGCTGCGCCCGGAAAACCCTGTGGCCGGGCTGGTCGGCACCATGTCGCCGCTGAGTCATACCGAGCCGGCGCTGGAGGCGCAGCTTTTCGAGCGCTTCCCGGCGGCGCGCGACATCGCCCTGTTCGGCAGCAACAGCGCCGACAGCGTGTCGGTCGAGAAGATCATCGATCTGCAGCCGCAGCTCGCCATTTTCGGCCTCAGCGATCATGGGCCGGGGGCGAAGCATGCCGAATTGCTGCGCCAGCTGGAAGCGGCCGGCATTGCGGTGGTGTTCATCGATTTCCGGCTCAACCCGATGACCAACACGCTGCCCTCCATCGATCTTCTTGGCCGGCTGCTGGGGGCAGAGGACCGCGCCGCCGACTATGCCGCCTTCTATCGCGGGCGGCTGAAGACTATCCGCGAGCGCGTCGCCCAGGCGAAGACCCGCCCCAGCGTGTTCGTGCAGGCCCATCCTGGCCGCTTCGATTGCTGCTGGGGCATGGCCGAGGGCATGCTGGGCCCCTTCGTCGGCCTGGCGGGTGGGCACAATATAGCCGATGCCGTCGCCCCCGGCCCCACCGCGCAGCACACGGCGGAGTTCCTGCTGACCGAGAATCCCGATGTATGGATCGGCACTGCCAGCGGCACGCCGGCGGAATATCGCGCCGGCGGCAGCCCGGTGGCGCTCGGCGCGGGCATCTCAGCGCAGGATGCCGCCGATAGCCTGAAGCGCTATCTGTCCGCCCCGGAATTCCAGGCGATGGATGCGGTGCGCGGCGGGCGGGCGCACGCGGTCTGGCATAATTTCTATAATTCGCCGTTCAATATCGTGGCGCTGGAAGCCTTTGCGGTGTGGATGCATCCTGATCTGTTCGGCGATCTCGACCCGCAGCGCACCCTGGCGCATATCTACGAGGCCTATCTGCCCTTCACGCTCGAAGGCACCTATTTCGCCACGGTGCCGCGTGACTGACGCCGCCCCGTCGCTGCATGCCCGCTTCGGCCATATCCAGCGCCGGCGGGCGCTGGTCCTCGGGCTGCTGACGCTGGCCCTGCTGCTGTGCCTCGGCCTCGATCTGATGGCCGGGCCGGCCGGGCTGACCGCCGAGCAGATTCTGCGTGGGCTGTTCGATCCCGAAAGCCTGGAACTGCGCCACCGCATCATCCTGTGGCAGGTGCGTCTGCCCGATGCGCTGATCGCGCTGTCGGTCGGCGCGGCGCTGGGGCTGGCGGGGGTCGAGACCCAGACCATCCTGGACAATCCGCTGGCCAGCCCGTTCACGCTGGGCGTCTCCTCCTCCGCCATGCTGGGGGCGGGTATCGCCATCGTGCTGGCCCCGGCGCTGCCCTTCGTGCCGGAAACCGCGGTGCTGCCGGTCATGGCGCTGATCTTCGCGCTAGGCTGCGGCGGGCTGATCCTGCTGGTGGTGCGGTTCGTCGGCGGGGCGCGGGAGACCGTGGTGCTGTTCGGCATCGCCATGGTGTTCCTGTGCAATGCGCTGACCTCGGCGCTGCACTACATCGCCGATGCCGACGGCATCCAGCAGATCGTGTTCTGGACCATCGGCAACCTGACCAAGGCGGGCTGGACCGAGGTGTGGATCGTCACCGCCTGCTTCCTGGCCGTGCTGCCCTTCAGCCTGCGCCATGTCTGGTTGATGACGCTGCTGCGCGGCGGCGAGGCGCATGCCCGCAGCGTCGGCATCGATGTTGCCCGGCTGCGGCTCTGGGTGATCCTGCGATCGTCGATCCTGACCGCCTTCGCGGTCTGCTTCGTCGGCACCATTGCCTTCATCGGGCTGGTCGGCCCGCATATCGCGCGGCTGCTGCTGGGCGAGGATCACCGCATGCTGGTGCCCGGCTCGGCCTTGTGCGGCGCGCTGATCCTTTCCGCCGCCTCCTTCCTGTCGAAGGCACTGATCCCCGGCGCGATCATCCCGGTCGGCATCCTGACCGCGCTGGTCGGCGTGCCGGTGCTGCTGGCGCTGCTGATCGGCCAGCGGAGGCGGCCATGACCAGGCTGCGGGCGCAGGGCGTATCGGCGCGCTATGGCCGCACGCAGATCCTGTTCGACGTCACGCTGCCGGATCTGGCTGAGGGCGAGATACTGGGGCTGCTGGGGCCGAACGCCTCGGGCAAATCCACCCTGATGCGCTGCCTGTCGCGCGAGATGCGGGCCGAGGGGCTGATCGCGCTGGACGGTGTGGCGCAAGGGGATTACGGCGCGACGGGCTGGCGCGACAAGGTGGCGGCGATGCCGCAATCGCCGCCCTCGCCATCCGCCCTGCTGCCGACGGAGCTGATGTGGAGCACCGCGCGCGCCCTGGCGCTGGACATACCCGATGCCGCGCTGGCGGCGCGCATCGAGGCGATGTTCGCCGCCCTTGGCCTGTCCTCGGTCGCGCTGTCGCCGCTGCACACCCTGTCCGGCGGCAAGCGCCAGCTGGTCGGGCTGGCGCTGGCGCTGATCCGCGAGCCGGCGTTGCTGCTGCTCGACGAGCCGACCTCCGCCCTCGACCTGCATTGGCGCATGGTGGTGCTGGATCTGGTGCGCGAGCGGCTGGCGCAGCGTGGCGGGGTGGCGATCGCCGCCCTGCACGATATCGACCTGGCGGCGCGCTATTGCGACCGGCTGGCCCTGCTGAGCCAGGGCCGCATCGTCGCCGCCGGCCGGCCGGCCGAGGTGCTGACGCCGGAGACCCTGGCCGCCGTCTTCCAGGTCGAGGCGGAGATCGTGGCGCGGCCCGGCGGCGGCATCCTGGTCCATATCGTGCGGCCGCTGCCCCGGGCGCTGCACCGGCATGGCTGAAGCGGGACTGCGCCTTGTGCCCCTGGCGTTCGCGCTGGGGCTGGCGAATCTGTCGCATATCGCCATCGCGGCGACCGACCTGGTGATGATCGGCTGGCTGGGGCCGGCGGAGCTGGCCGCCGCATCGCTGGCCAGCCATCTGTTCTATCTGCCGCTGTTCTGCCTGCTGGGCTTCGTCGGCGGGGCGGGCGCGCCGCTTGCCCGGCTGCTCGGCGCGGGCGATCTGGCGGACGCGCGCGGCACGGTGACGGCGCTGGCGGCCGTCGGGGGCGTCCTTCTGCTGCCGATCCTGGCGCTGTCGGTGGCCGGGGAGGCGCTGCTGCTGTCCTTCGGCCAGGAACCCGGCCTGGCGCTGGCCGCTGGGCCATATCTTGCCTGGCTTGCCTGGTCCTCGCCCTGTATCGCGGTGTTCGCGGCGCTGTGGACAATCGCCGCCGTGCGCGGCCATGCCGCCGCCGTCAGCCGGATTTCGCTGCTGGCGATACCGGTGAACGCCGCCGGCAATGCGCTGTTCATGTTCGGTCTGCTGGGCCTGCCGGAACTGGGCCTTGTCGGCGCGGGCGTGGCCACCTTCCTGACGGTCCTGCTGAAGATGCTGGCGCTGCTCTTCTGGCTGTACCGGCGCGGCGCGCTGGCCGGGCTGCTCGGCGGATGGAGCCTCGCCAGCCTGCGGCGGCATCTGCCGGAAGTACTGTCCTATGGCGCGCCGATGGCGGTGCTGGAAGGCGCCACCATGGGCTTCTTCGCGGCCATCGCGATGATGACCGGCCTGCTGGGCGCGGCGGCGCTGGCCGCCAACGCCATCGCGCTGCAGGCGGCGGAGGTCGGCATCGCCTTCCTGTTCGGCATCGGCGAGGCCGCGACCATCGTCATCGCCTTCCATCGCGGGCAGGAGAATGGCGCGCGCTACCGTCGGGCCATCCGCCAGGCGCTGGCGGCGGCGCTGGCGGTTTCGGCGCTGTATGGCGCTTTCCTGGCGCTGGCGCGCGGGCCGCTGGTCGCGCTGGTGCTCGAACCGGGCGTGCCTTTCGCAACAGAGACGGCGGCGCTGGCCCAGCTCGTCCTGCTGTTCGCCGCCGCCAGCCTGCCGCTGGATTGCGGACGCATCGCGCTGGTCGGAATCCTGCGCGGCCTGGGCGATGCCCGATGGCCGGCCGGCATCGCCATTCTCGGCCTCTGGAGCGCCGGCATTCCCGTGGCGGCCTGGCTCAGCCTTGGCCAAGGCGTGGGGCTGCCCGGTATCTGGACCGGCATGCTGGTGGCGATGGCGCTCGTCTCCGCCGCCCTGTTCCAGCGCCTGCGGAGAGTTTTAAACCAGGAAAGGATGGTTTCATGAAGATCTCGGAAAGCCGGGTGGAAACGCAGAATGCCGGCCGTTATCTGGCCCAGCTGTGCAAGCATTTCGCCCATAAGCTGCCGGTGGAGCTGGACGACACCGTCGGCAGCATCGCCTTTTCCATCGGCATCTGCCGGCTGGAGGCGCAGCCAGCGGCGTTGCTGATGCGCTGCGAATCGCCGGATGCGGCAGCACTAGACCAGTTGCAGACGGTGATCGCCGACCATGTCGCCCGGTTTGGCTGGCGCGAAGCCCCGGAAATCGTGTGGCGCAGCCGTTAATCGAGAGGTACAAGCGCTTGCGGGAATCTGCGCAAGGCCGCCCTCGCCGTCGGCGGAACCGCCATTTGTTGATTGCGAGTAAGAAGCAATAACGATACCTCTCAAGGGTCCAGGAGAGGGAAGCGCCGGTGACGGTCGATAAGCATGGAGAAGCCGGAGAGGCGGCGGCGCTGTTCGCGCAGCACCATCAGGCGCTGTGCCGGTTCCTGACCCACTTCCTGGGCTCGCGCGACCAGGCGGCTGATCTGGCGCAGGAATCCTATCTTCGCTTCCTGAAGGCGGTGCGTGAGACCCCGGCCCAGGATGGGCGGGGGCTGCTGTTCACCATTGCCGCCAATCTGGCCCGCGACGTGCGCCGCCAGCAGGCGCGCCGGCCGCATGTCGATATCGTGACGGTGGCGGCATCGCTGCCGAGTCCCGCCGCCTCGCCGGAAGTGACGCTGGAGGCGCGGCGGCGGCTGGCGCTGGTGCGCGACGCCATCGCCGAATTGCCGCCACGCAGCCGGGAGGTGTTCTTGCTGTTCCGCCTGGAAGGGCTGAGCTATCGCGACATCGCCGGGCGTCTGGGCATCTCGCCGCGCACCGTGGAATATCACGTGCAGCACGCCCTGCGCCTGTGCCATCGCAAAATGCGCGGCGGCTGACCCCGTGATTCGTGACGGCCGAGCGTCCTATAATCATGACTCTGTTTCCCTCCCGGATCGGACAAAGCCGCGTCGCCATGCCGAACCCGTCTGCACCTGACGAAGAGCGCATCGTGGACGATGCCAGTGGCTGGTTTGCCCGGCTGCATGCCGACGATGCGACCCCGGCCGATTGGCGGGCCTTCCATGCATGGCACGATTCCGACCCGCGTCACGCGGCCGCCTGGAGCGAGATCGAGGCGATCTTTGCCGCCAGCGGCGCCGTGGCGATGGAGCCGCGCATCGCCGGCATGACGCCGCGCGCGCCGCGTCCTGGCCTGCGACCGGCCCGCTGGGCCATGGCGGCCGCCATTCTGCTGATGGTCGGGGCGCGGGTGGGGCCGGATATCTGGATCGATCTGCGCGCCGACTACCGCACCGGCGGGCAGGAACGGCACCAGCAAGTGCTGGCCGATGGCAGCCGGGTGGAACTTAATGTGGATAGCGCGCTGGAGATCGCCGGCAGCGCGACGGAACGGCGCGTGCGGTTGCTGCGTGGGGAAGCCTTCTTCGAAATCGTGCCGGATGCGGATCGGCCCTTCGTGGTCGAGACCGCCTATGGCGCGGTCCGGGTGACCGGCACGGCCTTTGCGGTGCGGCTGCTGCCGGAAGGGGCCAAGGTGACGGTCGCGCAGGGCACGGTCGAGGTGTTACCCGGAAGGAGCGACGGGGAGGGCGTGGGACAGGGCGACGAAGGGGCGGTCGTGCTGCGCGCCGGCCAGTCGGTCCGCACCCAGGCGATGGCGACGGGGCCGGTAGAGACGGTCGATGTCGCCTCCCTGCTGGCCTGGCGCGGCGGTCGGATCGTTTTCCGGCAGCGGCCGCTGGGCCAGGTGCTGGCGGAGTTGGAGCGTTATCGCCCCGGCATGATCCTGCTGCTGGACGACACGCTGGCGCAGCGGCCGGTGACCGGCGCGTTCGATATCGAGAATACCGACCGCGCGCTCTCCGCTCTGGCGGCGGTGATGAAGCTGGAAATCCGCCGGTTCTCGCCCCTGGTCACGGTGATTTCGGCGCGGTCGTAAAAAATCACCCCGTAATCGGCCCGCCTTTGTCGTCCTATCGGCAGGGGAATGCGAGTGCGTCGCATTTTTAGAACGATAGGGGCGTTGGACGATGAACAAGCGTATGGCGGGGGCGGCCGGTCTCCGGTCGATGATGGTTGCGGTGCTGGCCGGCACCACGATGCTGACGGGGATCGCCACGGCCATGGCGCAGGCCACGGCCCCGCAGCAGGCGCAGGCCAACAGCGCCCGCCAGACCCTCGCCATCGCGCCGCAGCCGCTCGACGATGCGCTGACGGCTTTCTCCAACGCCACCCGCATCCAGGTGCTGGTCAGCGGCGATCTGACGCGCGGGGTGGCGTCGCCCGGCGCGCGCGGCATCTACAGCGCGGAACAGGCGCTGGTCGCGCTGCTGGCCGGCACAGGGTTGACCTATCGCTATGTCGATGCCGTCACGGTCACGCTGGTGCCGGCTCCCGCGCGCGCGCCAAGCGCCGCGCCTGCCGCCGCGGCGAGCGGTGCTGCGGCGCTCGCGCTGGCGCCGGTGACCGTGTTTGGCGCCAAGACGACGACCACGCTGGAAGATGTCACCTCCAGCGTCGGCATCGTCAGCCAGCAGGATATCGAGCGCCGGGAAATCCGCGATATCCGCAGCAGCTTCCGCACCATGGCGAATGTGCAGGATTCGGATTTCAACGATGCCGGCTTCGTCATTCGCGGCCTGAATTCCGAGGGGCTGACGCCCGGCGGCGCGCCGCTGGCCAGTTTCTATATCGACGGCGTGCAGCAGACCGTGATGGGCGCGCGGCGCGGCGCGCGCGGCCTGTTCGATGCGCAGCAGGTGGAGGTCTATCGCGGCCCGCAATCCACCCTGGCCGGGCGTGCCGCGCTGGCCGGCGCGGTCTATGTAAAGACCAAGGATCCGACCTACGAATACGAGGCCGAGGCCGAGGGGCTGGTCGGCAACATGGATACGCGCGGCGGCGCGCTGATGGTGAATGCCCCCCTGGTGGACAACCAGGCGGCGTTGCGCCTGACGGCCGAATATCAGCGCAGCGAGAGCGAGATCAATTATCCGACCTACAGCAATTTCGCCAATTACGAGGATATCTTCACCGACGAGTATTTCACCATCCGCGGCAAATTCCTGCTGGAACCGGACAAGTTCGACGATACGCGGGCGCTGGTGACCTACTCCTATTCCGAGGACGCGCCGGCGCTGCGCGATATCGCCGGGCCCGGGCTCGGCTTCGCGTTCGACGAGAAGCGGGGCGATTTCAACACGCCGAACTTCGCCGAGATTCGGCGCGGCTTCGTGCATAATGCCGGGCTGGAGGTCACGCATGATTTCAGCGACAGCCTGATGCTGACCTCGCACACCGGCTTCACCCGCTCGCAGACCGACCGGCCGTCGGTCAATGCCGGCACGCCGGGCGAGACCGATATCACTCTGGGGCGGTTCGTTCAGTCGTTGATCACCCAGGAGTTCCGGCTGAATTATTACGGCGACCGGCTGGACGCCGTGTTCGGCCTGTATGGTTCTTACCAGGACGACGATAATAATTATCTGCGGCCGAATTATTTCGGCGCTTCCTCGGACATCAGCCAGTCGACGCAGGAGACGCGCAATCTGGCGATGTTCGGCGAGGCGACCTACGAGTTCGTGCCGAGCTGGAAATTCGTGCTTGGCGGCCGCGTCGACTATACCGACCAGGACGGCACCCAGTTCTTTTCGCGCAACGGCGTGGCGTCGACCGATTTCAACTATACGGTCCGGGAGACGGTGCTGCTGCCGAAGATCGGCATCATCAAGGAGCTGGGTCCCGACCATTCGGTCGGCTTCACGATCCAGGAAGGCTTCCGCGCGGGTGGCGCCGGCCTTCAGCGCTCGACCGGCCAAGTCTACACCTTCGACCCGGAATATGCCTGGAACTATGAGCTTTCCTACAAGGGCCGCTACCTGAACAACCGGCTGAACGTGGCCGCCAACCTGTTCTATGTCGATTACAAGGACCAGCAGGTGGAAACGCTGGCGACGCCGGGGGATTTCTCCTCCTCGTCGGTCGTGAATGCCGCCAGCTCGCGCGCCTACGGCTTCGAGGTGGAGGCCCAGGCGTCGCTGACGCGGGAGCTGACCGGCTTTCTGTCGGTGGGGTATGTCGATACCGAGTTCGAGGATTTCGACAGCGCCAGCGCCGGCAATCTGTCCGGCCTGCCCTTCCCGGAAGCGCCGGAATGGAGCGTGGCGCTGGGCGCGCTGTACGAGCACCGCTCCGGCTTCTTCATCGGCGCGGACGCGAAATACACGGACGATTTCATGGCCCGCCTGGGCAGCGCGCCGCAGGATACGCTCAGCAGCTATGTCACGGCCAACGCCCAGGTCGGCTATCGCTATGAGAACTGGACCGCGACGTTGTTCGCCGAGAACATCTTCGACAAGGAATATTTTCTCTATAACGACAATGACATCGCCGCCACGGTCGGCATGCCGCGCTTCGTCGGCGTGAAGCTGAACATGAAATTCTAATCGCTCTTTCGATCGCGCAGCCCCAGGCGCGCGGTGTGCCCGCCGCGCGCCTGGGAGTCTTTCAGCCGCCGTTCGATCTCGTCTTGGCGCTGCGACGGGTTGTTCAAGCGTCAATCCAACTTTCTGGCAAGGCTATGGGCCGGGCTCTTCCTAGATAGGACGGATGTGAGGCCGGGAGTCGGTTCGCTCTGGCCGCACGCCACCTGTTCGGGCGAGGGCGCGTCGTCGGGTGTCTCGGCCAGCCGGTCCTCCAGACCCGAATCGGCATTTTCCCGCCGCTGCCCGCGCACATAATCGACCGCCAGATTATGCGCCACGCGATACAGATAGGAGCGGTCATGGCTGATCGGGGTGATCGCCGCCGGGCTGCCGCTATGCTCCGCGAAGCGCAGAAAGGTCTCCTGCGTCAGTTCCGCGGCAACGTCGGCGTTGCGCAGTTTCCGGGTGAGGTAGGCTTGCAACTCGCCGCGATGCGCGAGGAACAGCCGCTTGATATCGTTGCCTCCCACCATCCCCGCCCTGAAAGCCTATTGCATTGCGATGCGGGGGGATTAACCAGAGTGAGAATTATTCGCAACAACTGGGCAATTGGCTACCCGGCGGAATAGGGCGCAAAGCGTGAGCGGTTCGGGTCGGGGCGCACGGGGCGCCCGCTCATCGGGAAGGCGCGTTGCGGGCAGGCGGGGCGGTCGCAGATCTTGCAGCCCGCGCCGATCGGCGTGGCAAGGTCGGGGTTGCGCAGGTCGAGCCTGTGCGAATAGGTAAGCCGCTCGGCATGGGCGAGGTCGCAGCCCAGCGCGACGGCAAAGCGCTTGACCGGCGCGCCATAGCCGCCCGCGCCATGGCTCACCGTGCGCGCCACCCAAAGATAGGACCGTCCGTCGGGCATCTGCGCCACCTGCGTCAACACTTCGCCGGGGCGGGAAAACGCTTCATAGACATTCCATAACGGACAGGAGCCGCCGATCCGGGAAAAGTGAAAATCGGTGGCCGATTGCCGTTTCGAGATATTCCCGGCCCGGTCGACCCGGATGAAGAAGAAGGGAACGCCGCGCGCCTGCGGCCTTTGCAGGGTCGATAGCCGGTGACAGGTGGTCTCGAACCCTACGCCGAAGCGGCGGGCGAGCAATTCGATGTCGTAGCGTTCGGCTTCGGCGGCTGCGATGAAGGCGCCGTAGGGCAGGATCAGCGCTCCCGCGAAGTAATTCGCCAGGCCGATGCGCAGCAAACCCCGCGCCTCCTCGCTTTCCATGGCCGCTTCGTCGGTCAGCCGGTCGATCTCCGGCCCATGCTCAAGAAAGCCGATCTGCGTCGCCATCTGAAAGGCGCGCTGGCCGGGCGTGAGGCGTGTCGACAGGTGCAGGGTGGCCGATGCGGCATCGTGGCGGCGCAGCGTGGGAGAATCCTCCTCCAGCGCCACGCGGATGCCGTGCCGTCCGGCAAGGCGGTCGGCCAGTCCTTCGGCCGCCCGTCCGAGGCGCAGTCCCTTGCCGATGCCTTCCGCCGCCTCGTCCAGGGCGGGAATGTAGTTGCGATGCTCGTAGAACCAGTCGCGGACGGCCTCGAATGGGGCTGGGGCCGGGCCGATCTCCCCGGTGATGCGACCGTTCACCAGGTCTATCTGTTCTGCGGTTTCGCGCAATCGCGCTTGCATCGAGACGATCGTGCGGGCGATGCCGGGCATGTTGGCCGCGAGTGAGCGCAGTTCCGCCAGCGAGGCGCTGGCGCCCTGATCGGCCAGCGCCGCGCGCAGGTCGGGGATCAGCCGCGCTTCCTCGGCTTCGGAGAAAAGCTGGACGTCCAGCCCGAACACGGCGTTCAGCTTTAGCAGCACCGGCACAGTCAGGGGGCGCTGGTTGCGTTCCAGCTGGTTGAGATAGCTGGGGCTCAATTCCAGCGCCCGCGCCAGGGCAACCTGCGTCATCCCGCGCTCCTCCCGCAGGCGTTGCAGCCGGACGCCCATGAAGGCTTTCGTCATTCACTGTCCTTCGCAATATTCGCAATTATTACCCGTTGCCTTCGCAATTTTACGCATTTTCAGTAGTTTAGCGTGCCCTTCGATCTGTGAAAAGCTCCCTTTGCCAATGTTGCGAAGGCTGCCAGAGGGAGCCCAATGTCCATGTCTCACCCGTCCAGCGGTGACGGTTCCGCCGTAATGGCCGAGATGATCTTTCCCGAACAGGCGAACCATTACGGCACGCTGTTCGGCGGCAATGCGCTGTGTCTGATGGCCAAGGCGGCCTTCGCCGCCGCGACGCGCAAGGCGCGCGGGGCGGTGGTGATGGCGTGCTCCGACCGGGTGGATTTCGCCGCGCCGATCCGGGTCGGCGAATTGCTCGAACTGAGGGCCAAGGTCGTCCGCGTGGGATGCAGCTCCATGAGTGTCGCGGTCGTAGGCGAAGCGGAGGACATGGCGACCGGCCAGCGTCGAGCCGTGTTGCACGGGCGGTTCGAGATGGTGGCGGTGGACGCGGCCGGACGGCCGCGGGCCATCGCGGGGGAAATACTGAGGAAAGTAGAAACAGCATGAAGATGCACGAAGTGCGGACCTACAAATCCGCCGAACACCTTGCCCGCGAAGACCAGCTTGCCTGGAAGATTGCCGAAGTGGCCGCCGATCCGGTCGCGGTCGAGGCCGAGGTCGCCGAGATGATCATCAACCGGGTGATCGACAATGCTGCGGTCGCGGCCGCTTCGGTGGCGCGGCGGCCGGTGGCGTCGGCGCGAACGCAGGCGCTGTGCCATCCCTATGCGCCCGGCGCGACGGTCTTCGGCATGCCCGCCGAAACCCGGGTAAGCCCGGAATGGGCGGCCTGGGCGAATGGCGCGGCGGTGCGGGAACTGGATTTCCACGACACGTTTCTGGCTGCCGACTATTCCCACCCCGGCGACAATATTCCGCCGATCCTCGCGGTGGCGCAGCATTGCGGCCTGTCGGGCGCCGATCTGATCCGGGGGCTGGCGACGGGCTATGAAATCCAGGTCGATCTGGTGAAAGGCATCTGCCTGCATGAACACAAGATCGATCACATCGCCCATCTCGGACCGTCCGCCGCCGCCGGCATCGGCACGGCGCTTGACCTGCCGGTCGAGGTGGTCTGGCAGGCGATCCAGCAAGCGCTGCACGTCACCACCACCACCCGGCAGAGCCGCAAGGGCGAGATATCCTCGTGGAAAGCCTACGCCCCAGCCTTTGCCGGCAAGATGGCCGTCGAGGCGGTGGACCGGGTGATGCGCGGCGAAGGCGCGCCGAGCCCGGCGTGGGAGGGCGAGGACGGGTTCATCGCCTGGCTGCTCAGCGGCCCGGAGGCCGTCTATCATGTGCCGCTGCCCGCGAAGGGGGAGACGAAGCGCGCGATCCTCGACACCTATACCAAGGAACATTCGGCCGAATACCAGTCCCAGGCGCTGATCGATCTCGCCCGGAGCATGGGCCCCAAGGTCGGCGATCTGACCAGGGTCAAGTCGATCCTGATCGAGACCTCGCATCACACCCACTTCGTGATCGGCACCGGGGCGAACGATCCGCAGAAGATGGACCCGAAGGCCAGCCGCGAGACGCTGGACCATTCGATCATGTACATCTTCGCGGTCGCGCTGGAGGATGGCGACTGGCACCACGAAAAAAGCTATTTCGCCGAACGCGCGCAGCGCCCCTCGACCGTGGCGCTCTGGCACAAGATAGCCACCGCCGAAGATCCGAAATGGACGCGCCGCTATCATGCCCGCGACCCGAACGAAAAGGCCTTTGGCGGGCGGGTGACGATCACGCTGGACGATGGCTCGGAGATTGTGGACGAGCTGGCGCTGGCCGACGCGCACCCCCATGGAGCCCGCCCCTTCGTGCGCGCCAACTATGTGCGGAAATTCATGACCCTGTCCGACGGCGTGCTGAGCGCCGGGGAGCAGCGGCGCTTCCTTGATGCGGCCGAAGGCTTGGCCGGGCTGAAGGCGGGCGAACTCGGCCAGCTCACCTTCGCGGTGGACCCCGAAAAGCTCGGCGCGCCGCGCCCGCATGGCATTTGCGACTGGAAATGAGGAGGGGCAATCATGAGCGGTTCCGTGATGAAACCCAAGAAATCCGTGGCGCTGTCCGGCGTCACGGCGGGCAATACCGCGCTCTGTTCGGTCGGGCAGAGCGGCAACGATCTGCATTATCGCGGCTATGACATTCTCGATCTGGCTGAGGCCTGCGACTATGAGGAGGTGGCGCATCTGCTGATCCATGGCGCCTTGCCCACGGCCGCTGAACTTGCCGCCTACAAGAGCAAGCTGCGGGCCCTGCGCGGCTTGCCCAAGGCGGTGCGCGACACGCTTGAGGCGATCCCGGCGGCCGCGCATCCCATGGACGTTGTGCGCTCCGGCGTGTCGGCGCTCGGCTGCGCCCTGCCCGAGGCGGCGGACCACAATATGCCGGGCGCGCGCGACATCATCGACCGTCTGATCGCCGCGCAGGGCTCAATGCTGCTCTACTGGTATCATTACGCCCAGCACGGCCGGCGCATCGAGGTCGAGACCGATGATGACAGCATTGCCGGGCATTTCCTGCATTTGCTGTCCGGGCACGCGCCCTCGCTCGATCATGTGCGGGCGATGCAGACCACGCTGAATCTCTATGCCGAGCATGAATTCAACGCCTCGACCTTCACGGCGCGCTCGATCGCGGGAACCGGATCGGACGTTTATTCCGCCGTGACCGGGGCCATCGGCGCGCTGCGCGGGCCGAAGCATGGCGGCGCCAACGAGGTCGCCTTCGAGATCCAGAAACGCTATGGCGCGGCCGAAGAGGCCGAGGCGGATATCCGGGCGCGCCTGGAGCGCAAAGAGGTCGTCATCGGCTTCGGCCACCCGGTCTATACCGTCTGCGATCCACGCAATATGGTGATCAAGCGCGTCGCCCGCCGCCTGTCCGAACAGGCCGGCTCGATGAAGATGTTCGCCATTGCCGAGCGGATCGAGACAGTGATGATGGATGCCAAGCGCATGTTCCCCAATCTCGACTGGTATTCGGCGGTTTCCTATCATCTGCTGGGCGTGCCGACGGCGATGTTCACCCCGGTCTTCGTCATTTCGCGTTCCGCGGGATGGGGCGCGCATGTGATCGAGCAGCGCGAGGACAACAAGATTATCCGTCCCTCGGCCAACTACATCGGGCCGGACAATCGCGCTTTCGTGCCGCTCGATAAGCGCGGCCTTTCGCTTTCCACGGCGGCGGAGTGAGACGATGACCTATCTGATCGCGCAGGATATCCCCACCGAAAGCGCTGGGCGCCGCTTTCGCAGGAAGCTGGAGGAACCTGGCATTCTACGCCTGCCCGGCGCCCATAATGGACAAGCGGCCCTGCAGGCCAAGGCTGTGGGGTTCGAGGTGCTTTATCTGTCCGGGGCGGCGATGACCGCGTCGATGGGCCTGCCTGATCTCGGCATCATCACCGTGGATGAGGTCTGCTTCTTTATCCGCCAGATCGCGCGCGCCTCCGGCCTGCCGGTGCTGGTCGATGGCGATACCGGCTATGGCGAGGCGTTGAACGTCATGCATATGGTGCGCAGCTTCGAGGAGGCGGGCGCGGGGGCCGTGCATCTGGAGGACCAGCTGCTGCCGAAGAAATGCGGTCATCTGAACGACAAGAAGCTTGCGTCGCCCGCGGACATGGCGCTCAAGGTGGCCGCCGCCACCCGCGCCGCGCGCGACATTGTGGTGATCGCGCGCACCGATGCGGCGGCCTCGGAAGGCATCGACGGGGCGATCGCGCGCGCCAGGCTGTATGTCGAGGCCGGCGCGGATGCGATCTTCCCCGAGGCGCTGACCAGCATTGACGATTTCAAGCAGGTGCGCGCCGGGTTGCCGGGGGTCAAACTGCTCGCCAACATGACCGAGTTCGGCCGCACGCCCGCGCTCACCGCGGCCGAGTTCGAAGCGCTGGGCTATGACATGGTGATCTGGCCGGTCTCTTCATTGCGCGTCGCGAACAAGGCGCAGGAGCGGCTCTACGCGGCGCTTGCCCGCGATGGGGCGACCACCGCGATGCAGGGCGAGATGCAGACCCGCAAGGAGCTGTACGACACGATCGGGCTGGGCAAATTCGAAGCGCTGGACCAGAGCATCGCCGCCTCGGTCGCGCCGTAATGAAAGCATGCGGCCCAGCGCCGGTGGAAAGCGAGCGGTTCAGCCAACGCGCTGAGTCTGCTCGAAACACTCGATCAGCCGTTCGGTGAGGATTCTTACCTTCCGGGCGGGGTGTTGACCCGGCGGGCGGATGACATAGATGCCCGCTGGCGGCGGTGGATAGCGCGTCATCACCGGAACAAGCGCGCCGGAGGCCAAAAGTTCGTGCGTGAGGCCGTCGGGTAGATAGGCGATCCCAAGTCCCGCCGCTGCGGCCGCGACGAGAGCCGTGCCATTATCGGCTTTGAAGCGTCCCTGCGGACGAACGGTGATGATCTTGTCGCCATCCGTGAGCTGCCAGGCTTCGGTGCCCTGCATGACGGCCTGATGGGCGAGGAGCTCCTCCGGCGTCTCAGGCGCCCCATGCGCCGCGATGTAGTCAGGGCTCGCGACCAGCTTGCCGTAGATCGGTCCGACGCGCCGTGCGAGCAGATTGGAATCCTGCAGATAGCCCACCCGGATCGCGCAATCGTAACCCTCCGCGATAAGATCGACGAAGCGGTCGGTGTAGCAGGTGTGGATGTGGAGCTGGGGATGGCGTCTGGCCATGTCGGCGAGCACGGGGGCAAAATGCGTCGGGCCGAAAGAAAGCGGCGCGGCAATCCGCAAGCGGCCGCGAAGCTCGCCAGCGGGCAGGATCGTCTCCCTTGCCGCGTCGATCTCGGCGCACACCCTGGCGGCGTAATCCCGGAACGTTGTCCCGGCTTCCGTAAGGGCCGCGCCGCGGGTGGTGCGGGCAAGAAGCTGGACGCCAAGCTCATCCTCCAGCCGGAAGAGACGCCGACTGACGATTGACTTGGCGATGCCGAGGCGGCGCGCGGCGGGCGAAACGCCCCCGGCATCGGCGACTTCCACAAAGGTCCTCAGCTCTTCGATATCCAATTCGGCGTTCCCCTTTGCGCGACACAGAGTAACGGGAAGTCCCGCTACCGTAGCATAAGGGGGAATGCCAATGTCGATCCTGGCAGTGCGCGGTCGGCGCGCGTCTCCCGGCAAACCAGCCTCACCCTACGACAGCAGAGGATAGTCATGACCTTTCGCAACGGGCTTGCTTCGCTTCTTCGCCCCGAAGATTCGGTACTCGTTCTGATCGACCATCAGCCTTACCAGCTCGCGAATGTGAACAGCCACGAACCGCAGATGGTGATCAACAATACGGCGGGGCTGGCGAAGGCGGCGAAGGCCTTCGGCGTTCCCACGATCCTGACGACGGTGATCGCCGAGCGGGGCGGCTTGCTGTTCCCCCAGATCACCGATGTGTTCCCCGGCCAGGAGGTGATCGACCGGACGTTCATCAATACCTGGGAGGACCCGAAGGTGGTCGACGCGGTCAAGGCGATGGGCCGCAAGCAGCTGATCATGGCGGGGCTGTGGACCGAGGTGTGCGTCGCGATGCCGGCGATCCAGGCCCTTGGCGAAGGCTGGGATGTGACCGTCGTCACTGACGCCTCCGGCGGCGTGTCGGTCGAGGCCCATCAGGTCGCCATCCAGCGCATGATCGGGGCCGGCGCGAACATGATGACCTGGTTGGCCGTGGCGGCGGAGTGGCAGCGCGATTGGGCCCGGATGGATACCGCCGTCAAGCTGACGGAGGTGATCACGCAGCATGCCGGCGGCAGCGGCATTGCGTATTTGTGGGAGCAGCAGTTGCTCAACACGCCGGTGCCCAGCACCGCCGGGTAATCCGCGCGGGGATGACGGGCATCTATCCGGCCGCGTCATCCCCTCTTTGCGGAAAGGCTATGCTCAGAGCCACCAGGCCCCGTCGGGTTTCGGCAGGTCGGGGGCTTGCTCGAACAGGCGTTTCCAGGCGCTTTCGGTGGCGGCCTGGGCGTCGTCGATGACGGCGCGCTCGTCATAGGTCAGCACCGTGCGGTCGCGCATCACGAAGCGGCCTTCAACCATCACGTCGCGCACCGCCTCGGGCTGTCCGTAATGCACGATGTTGGCGACCAGATTGATGATCGGCCGCAGCGTGGCGTGGTCGAGGTCCAGCGTGATCAGGTCGGCCAGCTTGCCGGTCTCGATGCTGCCCAGCCGCGCGGTCTCCCCCAGCGCCTTCGCGCCGTTGCGCGTCACCCCGTCCAGCAGCGCCTGCGGCCCGGGGCTGACGGAGCCGCCATAGGCCCCGCGATGCACGATGCTGCCGATCTTCATGGCGTGGAACATGTCCTCCGTCATGTTGTCGGTGCCCAGCGCTATGTTCACGCCGCAATCGATGATCTTGTTCGCCAGCACCTTGTGCGGCCCCCGGCGGGAGGAATTGGCCGGGCAATGCGCCATATGCACCCCATGCTCGGCCAGCAGCTCGATATCCCGCTCGGTGCAGAAGGTCCAGTGCGCGCCGACCACATCCTCGCCCAGCCAATCGTTCTGCAGCAGGTAGTCTGCCGGGCTGCCGCCGCACAGCGCCTTCACCTGGTTCACCTCGTTCATGCTTTGCGCCAGATGAACGGTACGGCGCAGCCCGTGCTTGCGGGCGAGCTGGTTGAGCTGGTCGTACATCCAGGGTGAGCAATTCTCCGTCGCGTGGGCGGCGATCTGGCAGTTCACCCGGCCGTTCTCCGCGCCGTGATAGCGCTCGATCATCTCCACCGTGCGGTCCAGGAATTGCTGACCCCAGGCTTTGTCGTAGACATATTCGCGGTGGCGGATCTTCAGCGTCAGCGCATCGGCGCAGTTTTCCGACAGGTACAGGCGCAGGCCCGATTCCACCATCGCATCGGCGTAGGAGACGACATGGCGGAACGGGTCGACGGCGGTGGTCGCCCCCGACTTGATCGCCTCCAGGCACCCCAGCCGCGCCATCGCCGCGCGCTCCCCCGGCGTCATGGCGAAGCTGATCGGCGTCATGAAGCCATAGACCGCGTCGCCCTCCATATCCTCCACCGTGCCGCGCAGCACGGTCAGCACCGTATGGGTGTGCGAGTTGATGAAGCCCGGCAGCAGCGCCTTGCGCGTCATGTCGATGCGCTCGGCCTGCGGATAGGCCTGGCGCAGCGCGTCGCGCGCGCCGATGGCGGCGACTTTGCCGCCGCTGACCGCCACGCTGGTGTCGTGCAGGATGCGGCGCTCCTCGTCGCAGGTGACGACCATGGCGTTTTCGAACAGCGTGTCCATCTGGCGTTCCTCTGGCTAGCCGGCCATCAGCCGGGCGAAGCTGCGTATCGGGCGGGGCGAATCGAGATCGGCCAGGCCGGCGGCGATGTCCGCCTGGCGCGCCGCGAAGGGCGTGCCCGCCAGGCAGTCTCGCAGCTTGGCGGCATGATCCTCGGCGTTCAACGGCTCGATCAGCAGGCCGCGCTGGTTGAACCGGGTGCCGGCCAGGACGCGGCCATCGGCCAGGCGGATGACCATCTGCGCCGGCTCGACCGCCTGGGTGCTGGCGGCGATGGGCGATTCCGGCTCATGCACCCGCATGGCGATGCGCGGCATCAGCGCCGCGATTTCCGGCCGGGACACCGCCGCGTCGGTAAAGTCGCCCAGCCGCAGCCGGCCGTCGCCCAGCAGCGTCGCCGCCAGGGCATATTGCATGGAAAAGCGCGCCTGCATCGGGTCGGTGGGCGCGTCGTACATCAGATTGCGCAGGCTGACCTCGCGCACGATGGCCTCGATGCTGTCGACATCCCCGACAGAAAAGCCGTGCTCGCGCTGCAAATCCAGCATCAGATCGATGGCGGCGTGCGAGCTGGCGCAGCAGGGATGCAGCTTCAGCTTCAAGCCATGCGTCTCGATGGCGAGCGGCGCTTGGCCTTGCCGCACCGCCGCCAGCAGATCGATGGAGGCCTGGAAGTCAATGCCGCCGGGCTGGCCGGTATACAGCGCGCCATAGCCCCAGGGGCCGGCCAGCGGCTCCTCGGCCGCGGTCACGCCGGCTTCGGCCAGCAGGGCCGCCATGACGCCGCCGCGCGCCGCCAGCCCGGCATGCAGCGGCTTCGCCATGGTGCCGAACTGCTTCTTCGAGCCGGCCGCCAGGCTGGTCGACAGCGCGATGGCCTGGTGGGCCGAATCCGCCCCTAGCCGCAGCAGCCGGGCGCAGGCGGCGGCCACGCCGATCACGCCGACCGTGGCTGTGGTATGCCAGCCCAGCCGGTACTGGGTGCGGCTGACCCCGTCGCCGACGAAGCGCATCGCCTCCAGCCCGACGATATAGGCATCGACCAGATCGCGCATGGTGCGCTCGCGCGCCTCGCCCAGCGCCAGCAGCGCAGGCACCAGAACCGCCGAGGCGTGCCCGGCCAGGGGGCCGTAATTATCGTCGAAATCCAGTGCGTGGGCGGCGGTGCCGTTCACCAGGGCCGCTTCGGGCGCGGGCAGGCCGACGCTGCGGCCGACCAGGGCGACGTCGCCATTATACAGGGCGCTGAGCGCGGCGAGTACGCGTCGGACGGCGATGTCGTCCCAGCCCGACAGCAGGCCGGCCATCGCATCGGCGATGCCCTCGCGCGCCAGCCTTCTGGCGGGGCCGTCGGCGACCTGCGGATAGGTGACGACGAAGGCGGAGAGGGCGGCTGTTGCGGTCATCGGCGGGGCTTTGCGCGGTTGCTGCTTCGGCGAAAGGATACAGTTTGATAAATCGTTTTCCTATGCTTAAGTGACGCAATTCGCCGCAAATTTCATCACCTCCAAGACCAAGGAGCTTGTGCCTGTCATGTCCGATAACCGCCGTCAGCTGCTCGACTGGATCGAGCAGGATCGCGACCAGCTCGTCGCTTTCTTCAGCGGATTCCTGAAGGCGAAATCGCCCAACCCGCCCGGCGATACGCGGCTGGCGGCGGCGCATATCCAGGCTTTCCTGGACAAGGCCGGCCTGCCCTACCGCATCGAAGCGCCGCAGGAGACGATGCCGAACATCGTTGGCAGTTTTGTGGGCGCGGCCCCCGGCCGGCACCTGGTGCTGAACGGCCATATCGACGTGTTCCCGGAGCAGGAGCCGGTGCCCGGCGACCGCGATCAATGGAGTGGCGACGTGGAGGACGGCAAGGTCTATGGCCGCGGCGCCGCCGACATGAAGTGCGGCACCAGCGCGTCGATCTTCACCTATGCCTATCTGCACCGGCTGAAGGATGAGCTGAAAGGCACGTTGACGCTGACCGCCGTATCCGACGAGGAGACCGGCGGGCGCTGGGGCACGCGCTATCTGATGGAGAATTTTCCCGACGAGGTGAAGGGCGATTGCTGCCTGAATGGC
>NZ_LPXN01000139.1 GCF_001618175.1 Oceanibaculum pacificum
CTGAGGAGCCTGCGTCAGCAGGCGTCTCGAAGGGTCCGGCGGCGGAAGAACCGCCCAGCGTCCCGAAACGAAAACGGGGGCCAAGAGGCCCCCGCATCGTCGCTTGTGAAACCCGGCCTCAGGCGGCGAGGTTCTTTTCCGCGAAGTCCCAGTTGACCAGCTTGTCCAGGAAGGCGGTCAGGAAGTCCGGGCGGCGGTTCTGGTAGTCGAGATAGTAGGCGTGCTCCCACACGTCGCAGGTGATGAGCGCCTTCTTGCCCTTGGTCATCGGCAGCTCGGCGTTGGGGGTCTTCATGATGGCGAGCTTGCCGCCATCCTCGACCAGCCACACCCAGCCGCTGCCGAACTGGCCCGCGCCGGCGGCCTTGAATTCCTCGGCGAACTTGTCGTAGGAGCCGAAGGCCTCGTCGATCTTCTTGGCGATGGCGCCGGTCGGCTTGCCGCCGCCATTCGGCTTCATCGAATGCCAGAAGAAGGTGTGGTTCCACACCTGGGCGGCGTTGTTGAAGATGCCGGCCTTGGAGGAATCGCCGGCGCTCTCCAGGATGATCTCCTCCAGCGACTTGGAGGCCAGCGGCGTGCCGTCGATCATCTTGTTCAGATTGACCACATAGGTGTTGTGGTGCTTGCCGTGATGGAAGCTCAGCGTGTTGGCCGAAACGTGCGGCTCAAGGGCGGTCTGCTCATAGGGCAGGGCCGGAAGTTCGAAGGGCATGGGACTCCTCGTTGGCTAATTCCGTTGCGCTGGAAGACGCCGATGGTGGGGCGGCGGCTTGCGAGAAGATACCCGACGAAGCGCGGTCGCCGGGTACCCATCATGTAGGCCAATCCTAAAGCCATGAAAAGCCCGTAAAAACCCTTAGTTGCTTACGGCTTCTACGGCGAGGCGGCCGGATCGGACGGCGCTTTCGACGGTGCAGGGCAGCCCGGTGGCCACCCAATCGCCCGCCAGCGCCAGGTTGCGGCGATGGCTGGGGCGGGGTTGAGCGGCCAGAAAGGCCGGCGTCTGCGCCGGCGTCGCGCGCTTTTCCTTCACGATGCGGTAAGAGGGAACCGCCGAATCGCCTGGAAGTTCCAGCGCCCGCACGATATCGGCCCAGAGCAGGGCGGCGATCTGCTCCGCCGGCTTTTCCGCCAGACCGTTCGCGGCGCTGGTGGTGGTGGAGATCACGCCGCCGCGCCGGAACAGCCATTCCGCTGTGCCGCCGACCAGCGCCAGGAAGGCCTCACCACCCGGCAGGGAGAAGGGTGTTTCCAGCCGGAAATGCCCATTCACGATGGCCTGATGTTCCAGCGGCAGCCCCAGATCGAGCAAGGAATCGGCTGCAGGGGCAGACACGGCCAGGATGGCCGCGTCCTTGTCCAGCGCGATCCGCTCGGCGTCGAACAGCAGCGCCGTGGCCCCCGCGCCGCTGCGCTCGATGCCGGTGAGGCGGCGATGGAAGCGGATATCGGCCCCGGCGCGGGCAAGGGTGGCCAGGGCCGGGTCGATCAGGCTGGCATCCAGGCTGTCGGCGGCGATCAGCGGGCGACAGGCGGCCTCCCCGCGCAGCAACGTCTGGCGCAGCAGGCGGCCCGCCAGCCGGGCGGAGGCGTGCTCCAGCGGGGTGTTGAGCGCGGAGACCAGCAGCGGCCGCCAGACCCGTTCCAGCGCCGTTCCCGGGGGCAGGCACTCGGCGACGGTGGCGCTGGCGGTCGCGGTCAGCAGCCGCCAGGGCAGATAGTCGCGCGCCCTAGTGCCCGGCGCGCGGCGGGCGGCGGACCAGGGCAGGGACCAGCCGGGGCGCAGCGTCCAGCGCGCGCCGCCGGCCAGGTCCAGGAAGGGAAAGCGGGCCGCGTCCGGCCCGGTCAGCGTGCCCGACGCACCGATGCGCCGCAGATAGGCCATCGTCTCGCGATTGCCCGACAGCAGCAGGTGATTGCCATTGTCGATCAGCCGGCCGAGCACCGGATCATGGTAGGAGCGGCAACGCCCGCCGGCCTGGCCTGCCGCCTCGTGGAGGGTCACCCGCCAGCCCGCCGCCAGCCCATGCAGCGCCGCCGACAGGCCGGCGAGGCCGGCCCCGATAACGTGCAGCCGGCGGGCCATCAGGGCTTCAGCGTCACGGCGCTGCGCAGCGCGATCCAGATTTTTTCGCCCAGCCTCAGCCGCACGCGATGATCGGCCGGCAGCCCGGTCTCGACCAGCCGGTCGAGCAGCCGGCGATAGGTCGCCAGGATCACGATGGCCGGGCGCAGGGCGGCGCGGTCGCATTTCGCCAAAGCCGCTTCGGCATCGTCATAGCGCTGGTCGGCCCAGTCGACCATGGCGACGGCGATGCGCGCCATGCCGGGATGGGCCAGCACGGCAGAGGGCTCGGTCTCGCGGATGCCGACCGCCTCCAGCATCTCGGCCGGCAGGTATAGCCGGCCCATCGCCGCATCCTCCTTCAGGTCGCGCAGGATGTTGGTGAGCTGCACGGCATCGCCCAGCGCCAGCGCGAAATCGGCGGCGTCGCGGCCCTTGGCGCCATAGACGGCAATCGACAGCATGCCGACCGCGCCGGCCACCCGACGGCAATAGAGCTGCAATTCCGGCATCGAGGGCGCGCGGATATCGCCGGCGGCATCCATCGCCATGCCGGCGGCTATCTCCTCGAACCAGCGCCGGTCGAGGCCGTAGCGCTCGACCGGCTCGACCAGCGCGCGGGCGATCGGATGGGCGGGATGGCCGGCGTAGAGCGCCGCGATCTCGCGCCGCCAATCCTCCAGCAGGGCGCGTTTCTCGGCCAGTGGCAGCGGGCCGTCGGCGATATCGTCCAGCTCGCGGCAGAAGGCGTAGATCGCGAACATCGCCTGGCGCTTGGCGGGCGGCAGCAGCCGCATGCTCCAATAGAACGAGCTTTTCGAGCGTTCCACGATGGCCTGCACATGCGCCTGCTCGGCGAGCGCGCTCATGGCGCGATGCCCGCCAGCGCGCAGCGCAGCTTGTCGAGCGCGGTCAGCCGCACGCGGCCGGCCAGCGGGTCCTGCCGGCGCAGCCGGGTCAGCAGCCGCTCGCCGCAGGCCTGCACGATGGCGGTCTGCCGCTTCAGGCCGCGATGGCGCATCCGGCCGGCCAGCGGGCGGGAAAGCGCCAGCAGCGCGGCCGTTTCGGTCAATGCCCGGTCCAGCACCCGGCGCAGCGGCGGGGCGGTGGATCCGGCGGTCAGCATGGCGCCATCGGCGCCCTCGGCGGCCAGCCAGTCCTGCGGCAGGTAGAGCCGGTCGAGGTTGCGGTAATCCTGCGCCACATCCTGCAGATGGTTCAGCACCTGCAGGGCGGCGCACAGCGCGTCGGCGCGCGGCCACAACGCGCGCTCCTCGCCGAACAGATCGAGCAGGAAGCGGCCGACCGGGGCGGCGGAATAGCGGCAATAGCCCATCAGCGCGTCCCAACTGGCATAGCGCGACTGCACCGCATCCTGGCGGAAGGCGATCAGCAGTTCGGCGGCATGCGCGGCGCCGCTGACGGGCAGGGCGGTCGCCATGCGGTCAAGCAGCGCTAGCTTCCCGGCGGGTGTTAAGTACGGGTGGTCGGCGATGTCGTCGGCGGCGCGGGCGAAGCGGTAGAAGGCCAGTATCTCCGCCCGCTCGGCCGCCGGCAGCAGATAGGAGGCGACGGGAAAATTCTCCTGCGCCGCTCCCTTGCCGGAGGCGTAGTCATCGTGTCGCAGGGTGGATTGTGCGGGCATTGGCTTCCAATGTGGCTTGGCGGCGCGCCGGGAACTATATAGGACGGGTGCCGCCAAGCCCACCCTGCCGGAGCCTTTCCCATGTCCGAAGCCGCCTTGTCCTACTGCGCCCGCGAGGTGCGGCGGAACGACCCGGAGCGCTTCCTGACCTGCCTGTTCGCTCCGGCGGAGCGGCGCGAGGCGCTGTTCGCGCTGTACGCCTTCAACCAGGAGATCGCCAAGACCCGGTCGGTCGTGTCGGAGCCGTTGCTGGGCGAAATCCGCCTGACCTGGTGGCGCGACGCGATCGGCGAAATCTACCAGGGCCAGCCGCGTCAGCATGAGGTGGTGCAGGAACTGGCCAAGGCGGTGGCGGCCTACGGCCTCACCCGCGCACATTTAGACCGGATGATCGAGGCCCGCGCCCAGGATCTGACGGAGGAACCGCCGGCCGATATGCCGGCGCTGCTGGCCTATGCCGAGGGCACGTCCAGCACGCTGACGGCGCTGTGCCTGGAGGTTCTGGGCGCGTCTGCATCCGAGGCGGCGACGCCGGCCGGCATCGCCGTGGCGCTGACCGGGCTGGTGCGGGCGATCCCGTTCCATGCCCGCGACCATTGGGTGAACATCCCGGCCTCCCTATTGCGGGAGCACGCGGTCGATATCCAGGCGCTGTACGATCTGCGCAAGCCGGACGGGCTGCGGCGCTGCGTGGAGACCATCGCCGATGCGGCGCGCGGGAACATGGCCGCCGCCAGGGCCATGCGCGGCGCCGTGCCGAAGCCGGCGCTGGCGGCGCTGCTGCCGCTGACGCTGGCCGATGCGCACCTCGGGCTGCTGGCGAAGAACGGCCACGATGTATACGACCCGCGCCTGGGCGAGAAGTCGCCGCTGGCCTCCTGGCGGCTGACCTGGGCGGCGCTGCGCGGGCGGTACTAGACCTTGGTCGGATCGTCCTTCTTCTCCGCCTCCTCGCGCTCGCGGATGTAATCGTCGGTGGTGCGGGTCAGCGGGCGGGGCTTGCCGGCCAGCGGATTGGCCGGCCCCTCGAACTGCGCGATCACCCGGCAATCCTCGCACATCTTGATGCGCTCCAGCGCCGCCGGGTTGGCGAACATGGAATGTCCTTCCAGCTTGGCGACGATGCGCTCGACCGAGCCTTTGGTGCCGAACGGCTTGTTGCAGCGCACGCAGTGGAACGGCTCCTCCTGCTTCAGCGGCCGCACGCCGCGCGCCTCGGCGGTGAAGTTCAGCCGCGGCTCCAGCGTGATGACCTTTTCCGGGCAGGTGTTCTTGCACAGGCCGCACTGCACGCAGGCATCTTCCTGGAAGCCCAGGAACGGCTTGTCGGGATCGTCGCGCAGCGCCCCGGTCGGGCAGGCCGACACGCAGGACAGGCACAGCGTGCAGCCTTCGACATCGACCACGACCGTGCCGAACGGCGCGCCGGCCGCGAGCTGCACGGTATCCACCGGCGCGGGGGCGACATCGTGCAGATGCGCGAAGGCGAGCGTCAGGGTGGAGCGCTTGCCGCCCAGCGCCAGGAAATCGCCGCCGGGAACCGGGGCCACGCCGGGCAGGCCGTAGAGGGCGGCCTCCAGCCGGTCGGGATCGTCCTCGACCAGCACGGAGATTCGGCCGCTCTCGTAGCCCAGGCCGCTCATCGCGCTTTCCATGATGCCGGCCTGCTGGGCCAGGCCGCTCAGCTCCCCGCGCCGGGCCGGCGAGACCAGCACGGCGATTTGCGCCGCCCCATAGGCCAGCGCGCCGGCCAGCAGATCGAGGCCGGTCTGCGTCGCCTCGTTCACCGCGAAGGGAATCACATTGGCCGGCAGCCCGCGCCCGAAGCGCGACAGCAGGGAGATCAGGTCGGCCCCGGCGCGCTCGTCATGCACCAGGATCACCGGATTCTTGCCGCCAGCGGTGCGGTAGGTCGCCAGCAGCGTGCGCAGCCGCGCCAGGATGGCGGTGCTGTCCGGCATCGCATAGCTGGCCGCCCCGGTCGGGCAGACCGAATGGCAGGCGCCGCAGCCGCCGCAGATAAACGGATCGATCGCCACCGTGTCGCCGGCCGAGGTGATGGCCGAGGCCGGGCAGACATCCAGGCAGCGCGTGCAGCCGATCTTGCGGCTGCGGCTGTGGGCGCACAGCTCGGCGTGGAAATCGACATAGCGCGGCTTGCTGAATTCGCCGACCAGGTCGGTCATCCGCAGCAGCGCCTTTTGCAACGCCGCCGGATTGCCGGGATCGGGGCGGAAATAGCCCTCGCGCCGCTCATGCGAGGGGAACAAGGGCGCGTCGCCGGAGAGGTCCAGGATCAGGTCGCACTGCGAGGCCGCGCCGTTCTTGCCCGGCTCGAAGGCCAGCACCGCACGGGAGGAGGGGTCGGCCGGCGCGTAATCATTCACCATGATCTCGAACGCGCCCAGATGGCCCTTGGCCCCGGCGATGGTGCCCTTGAAGATCGGCAGATCCATGATGCGCGGCGGGATGACGTCCCGCGGCCGGCTCAGCAGCACGGTGACGTCCAGCCGCCCGGCAAGCTGGCGCGCGGCCTCGATGGCGGCCTCGTCGCGGCCATAGACCAGGCACACCCCCTCCGACTTCAGCGTGACGCTGGAGGCAGGCTGGATCTCCACCATCGCCTCGGCCAGCAGGGCGGCGATCTTCGGCGTGGCGGCCCTGGCCTGCTCCGACCAGCCGGCCTGCTCGCGGATATTGGTGAAGCCGACCGGCGCGTCGCTGCCGTCATCCTCCATCACCTCGGTGAACAGCGGCGCTTCCTGCGTGCAGGCGACGATGAAGGGATCGCCCTTGGCGGCGGCGCGGCGGAAGCTGTCGATCTCGGCCCTGCACAGCTCGGTATGGAGCGGCCCGACGGGCTGCCCGCAGGCGGCGCTCAGCGCCTTCTCGTCGAGTGGCATGGTGCCACGGCAGGTGCAGGCCAGAATCCGGCGCTGGGCGGTGGTCATTCTCGTTCCTCAAAATATCCGATGTTTTTCCCGCCTGGTGAGAAGCGGGTTATTTTGCGCTATATATTGCTGGTACGACCACTCGGCTGCAACAAGGCCGACTCGCGGCGCAGCGAAATAGCGCGGCGGGGACAGAAGGTCGAGGATACGTTGAGGATTGAATGGAGCGGACGGAAACGCTGCCGCTGGGCATCGTGGTGGAGCGGCGCGAGAGCAGCAATCGCTGGCAACCCTGGGTTTTCCGCCCCGTCGCGGTGATACCGGGCGCCGGGCCGGTGGCGGGCTGGCAGGAGATGATGGCCGGGCCGGGCTGGGCGCGCTTTCATGTCGGCACGCTGACGGCGGAGCTGTATCGCAGCCAGACGCCGGCCTATCTGCATAATCTGTCGATGGCACGGCCCTCGGTCTATGTCGTGCTGCGCCGCGACCCGGACGCCGGCGAGGATACGCCGTTCCGGCCGCATCTGGTCACCCTGTCGCCCTACGAATCGGAGGAATATTCGATCAGCGGCGACGAGCTGGTGGATGCCGTGCCGATGCCCGATTCGGTGATGGCGTGGTTGCAGGCCTATGTCGACCAGCACCATGTCGAGCAGCCCTTCATCAAGCGCCAGCGCGACAAGCACAGGAACCAGCAGGGCGCATCGCCGGTGCCGCTGGATGTCTATGGCAAGCCGGTTCGCGGGCCGGTGAAAGGCGGCGGCAATGGCTGACGGTTTTCTCGGCCGCTGGTCGCGGCTGAAGCAGCAGACCCGCCACACCGACCGGCAAGCCGGCCAGCGCCGCGCCGGCGCCGCCCCGGTGCTGCCGGAAGAGCAGCCCGCCATACCGTCCGAGCTGCCGCCGGAGGAGCAGGCGCTGGCCGTCCCGGCGCAGCCCGACGCCGCCGCCATGGAGGGGGAGAAGGGCGAGGCCGAACCCAAGGCGCTGCCGGATATCGAGAGCCTGACGGCCGAATCCGATTTCAGCGCCTTCATGCAGCGCGGCGTGCCGAGCGGCCTGCGCCGCCGCGCCCTGCGCAAGCTGTGGGCGTCGGACCCGATCTACGCCTTCCAGGACGGGCTGACCGACTATGCCGAGGATTACACCGACGCGGCCACGGTGGTGGAGGGAATGAAGACCTCCTGGAAGCTGGGCCAGGGATTCCTCAGCGACGCGGAAGTGGCGGAGAATGATTCGGTCTATCGCGCCTCGCGCAAGCTGCTCGACGCGGCGGAGCGGGCGGCCGAGCCGGACGCCGTCGCCGAGGCGGAGCCGGCGCAAGAGGCGCTGCCGGAGGCGTTGACGGATGCCGGAAGCGAAACGGACGCGGAAGGCGAAGCGGCCGATCTCGATCCGGGCGAGACGCCGCCAGAGACGGTGGCGAAGAAAATCTCCAACGAAAATGATAATCATTCTTAGTTGAGCATTTGTTTCTCTGCAACTGCGAATAATTATCACTTGAAGAAGTGCGTCTGAACCGCAGTTCTGCTTGCGAACTTATCGTCCGATCAAGTTTTCATGTGGACGCTTCGTTACACATGTTTTAACTTGTCTGGTAAGACCAATAATCGCGACCACTCATAAGAGCGGCGCATATGGATACGGACCGGGAAGAGATGCCGCCTATGGCGTACTCGCGCACTATCGAGAGTCGTATTGTGTCGGAGGAAGATATCCTGCGCGCACACTATTACGGCTTCGTCGCGCGCTTCCTGGCTTCCCCTCCCGATAAGGAATTGCTCGATATCGCCGCCCGCATGACCGGCGACGACACGCCCCTTGGCACGGCCATCGGCATTCTCGCCAAGCTGGTGGCGCAGACCACGGTGGAGGCCGCGCGCGAGGAATATACCGCGCTGTTCATCGGCCTGAATCGGGGCGAGCTGATGCCCTACGGCTCCTATTACCTGACCGGTTTCCTGCATGAGAAGCCGCTGGCCCATCTGCGCGCCGACATGGCGACGCTGGGCATCGCGCGCTCGCAGGACGTGAAGGAGCCGGAGGATCATATCGCCGCCCTGTGCGAGATGATGGCCGGCCTGATCGCGGGTTCCTTCGGGGAGCCCGCCGACCTGGCGACCCAGAAGCAGTTTTTCGACCGGCACATCCTGTCCTGGGCCGGCCGGTTCTTCGCCGATCTGGAGCGTGCCCAGGCGGCCACCCTGTATCAGCCGATCGGCACGATCGGCCGCCTGCTGCTCGATATCGAGCAGACGGCCTTTGCGATGGAAGAATGACGATGGAAGCCAACCGAGGAGGGCGCAGCATGAAGCGGGATGAAAAGCCGATTTCGACGGATCGCCGCGATTTCCTGAAATTCGCCAGCGTGGGCGCCGCGGCCGGCGCCGCCGTCGCGGTGGCGGGCGTGGGCGGCGAGGCGGTTGCCGCCACCGCCGCGCCGCAGGACGAGGCCGGCAAGGGCTATCGTCTGACCGACCATGTCAAGGCGGCCTACCGGACCGCCGGTTACTAAGCGGCCATCAGGCCCGAGCAGTTGGGGAGCGACAAGAGATGCTCAAAAAGAAATCCGATGCAGTAGCCGGCCGGTCGCGCCTGACGCAGGCGCTGGCCAGCCTCAGCGGCGCGACGATGGACCGCCGCACCTTCCTGAAGCGCTCCGGCCTTACCGCCGGCGGCGTGGCGCTGGCCGGCACGCTGGGCGGCGGCATGGTGCGCAAGGCCGAGGCGGCCTCGCCCAAGTTCGGCGGCGAGATCAAGCAGGTGAAGACGATCTGCACCCACTGCTCGGTGGGCTGCACGGTCATAGCCGAGGTGCAGAACGGCGTGTGGACCGGCCAGGAGCCGGGCTTCGACAGCCCGTTCAACCTGGGCTCGCATTGCGCCAAGGGGGCCGCGATCCGCGAGCTGACCCATGGCGAGCGCCGGCTGAAATATCCGATGAAGCTTGCCAACGGCAAGTGGGAGCGGGTGTCCTGGGAGCAGGCGATCGACGAGATCGGCGACAAGATGCTGCAGATTCGCGAGCAGGCCGGCCCGGATTCGGTCTATTGGCTCGGCTCCGCCAAGCACAGCAACGAGCAATCCTACCTGATCCGCAAGTTCGCCGGGTTCTGGGGGACGAACAATATCGACCATCAGGCCCGCATCTGCCATTCCACCACGGTCGCCGGCGTCGCCAACACCTGGGGCTACGGCGCGATGACCAACAGCTATAACGACATGATGAAGAGCCGCCTGCTGTTCTTCATCGGCGGCAACCCGGCCGAGGCGCACCCGGTGTCGTTGCAGCACATCCTGAAGTCGAAGGAGCAGAACGGCGCGCCGCTGATCGTGTGCGATCCGCGCTTCACCCGCACCGCCGCGCATGCCGACGAATATGTGCGCTTCCGCCCGGGCAGCGATGTCGGGCTGATCTGGGGCATCCTCTGGCACATCTTCGAGAATGGCTGGGAGGACAAGGACTTCATCGCCAAGCGCGTCTACGGCATGGACATGATCCGCGCCGAAGTCGCCAAGTGGGACCCGAAGGAGACCGAGCGCGTCACCGGCGTTCCCGGTTCGCAGCTTGAGCGCGTCGCCCGGCTGATGGCGACCAACAAGCCCGGCACGCTGGTCTGGTGCATGGGCGGCACGCAGCACACCAACGGCAACAACAACACCCGCGCCTACTGCATCCTGCAGCTGGCGCTGGGCAATGTCGGCGTGGCCGGCGGCGGCACCAACATCTTCCGCGGTCACGACAATGTGCAGGGCGCCACCGATTTCGGCGTCGTGATGGACTCGCTGCCGGGCTATTACGGCCTGGCCGCCGGTTCCTGGGCCCATTGGGCGCGGGTCTGGGATGTCGACTATAATTATCTCCTCGGCCGCTTCGCCTCGAAAGACATGATGGAGAAGGTCGGCATTCCGGTGTCGCGCTGGTTCGACGGCGTGCTGGAGGAAAAGGGCAATATCGACCAGCCCGACCAGATCAAGGCGATGGTGTTCTGGGGCCATGCCCCGAACTCCCAGACCCGCCTGCCGGACATGAAGAAGGCGATGGAGAAGCTGGACCTTCTCGTCGTCATCGATCCGGTGCCGACCGTCTCGGCCGTGCTGCACGACCGCAAGGATGGCTGCTACCTGCTGCCGGCCTGCACCCAGCTTGAGACCTATGGCTCGGTAACGGCCTCGAACCGCTCGGTGCAGTGGCGCGACAAGGTGGTGGACCCGATCTTCGAATCGAAGACCGACCACGAGATCATGTACCGCTTCGCCAAGAAGTTCGGCTTCGACAAGGAGATGTTCAAGCACATCGCGGTGAACGGCAACGAGCCGAGCATCGAGGACATCACCCGCGAGTGGAACAAGGGCATGTGGACCATCGGCTATACCGGCCAGTCGCCGGAACGGCTGAAGATGCACATGGCCAATCAGGCGACCTTCGACAAGGTCAGCCTGCGCGCCGTGGGCGGCCCGGCGGATGGCGAGTTCTACGGCCTGCCCTGGCCGTGCTGGGGCACGCCGGAGATGAAGCATACCGGTTCGGCGAACCTGTACGATATCTCGCTGCCGGTGGCGAAGGGCGGCATGGGCTTCCGCGTCAATTTCGGGCTGGAGCGCAACGGCCAGACCCTGCTGGCGGAGAATTCCTGGCCGGTCGGCTCCGAGATCGAGGACGGCTATCCCGAATTCACCATGGCCATCCTGCAGAAGCTGGGCTGGGACAAGGATCTGACGGCCGAGGAAATGGCGTCGATCCAGAAGGTCGGCGGCGCCAAGATCGAGGCGGTGAACTGGAAGACCGACCTGTCGGGCGGCATCCAGCGCGTCGTCATCGCCCATGGCTGCGCCCCCTATGGCAACGGCAAGGCGCGGTGCGAGGTCTGGAACTTCCCGGACCCGATCCCGCTGCACCGCGAGCCGCTCTACACCCCGCGCCGCGACCTGGTGGCCGATTACCCGACCTACAAGGATCGCAAGCTGCATCGTCTGCCGACCTTGTTCGAATCGATCCAGAAGAAGGACGTTTCGAAGGAGTTCCCGATCATCCTCACCTCCGGCCGGCTGGTCGAATATGAGGGCGGCGGCGACGAGAGCCGGTCGAACCCCTGGCTGGCCGAGTTGCAGCAGGACATGTTCGTCGAGATCAACCCGTTCGACGCTAACAGCCTGGGCATCAAGGACGGCCAGATGGTCTGGGTGGCCGGTCCGGAAGGCGGCAAGGTCCGCGTCATGGCGATGCTGACCGAGCGTGTCGGCAAGGGCGTGGCGTTCATGCCGTTCCATTTCGGCGGCCACTTCCAGGGCAAGGATCTGCGGGCGAAATACCCGCAGGGCGCCGATCCCTACGTGCTGGGCGAATCGACCAACACCGCGCAGACCTACGGTTATGACTCGGTGACCCAGATGCAGGAAACCAAGACCACGCTTTGCCGCATCGAGCGCGCATAAAGACAGGGAGACGTTAGATATGGCCCGCATGAAATTCCTCTGCGACGCCGAGCGCTGCATCGAATGCAATGCCTGCGTCACCGCCTGCAAGAACGAGCATGAGGTGCCCTGGGGCATCAACCGCCGTCGCGTCGTGACCATCAATGACGGCAAGCCGGGCGAGAAATCCATCTCGGTCGCCTGCATGCATTGCTCGGACGCGCCCTGCATGGCGGTCTGCCCGGTGGACTGCTTCGTGCAGACCGCCGAGGGCGTCGTGCTGCACAACAAGGAAACCTGCATCGGTTGCGGCTATTGCTTCTACGCCTGCCCGTTCGGCGCGCCGCAATATCCGCAGGCCGGCAATTTCGGCACCCGCGGCAAGATGGACAAGTGCACCTTCTGCGCCGGTGGGCCGGAAGAGGCGGCCAGCTCCGAGGCCGAATTCCGCAAATACGGCCGCAACCGCATCGCCGAGGGCAAGCTGCCGCTCTGCGCCGAGATGTGCTCGACCAAGGCGCTGCTGGCCGGCGACGGCGATGTGGTGTCGAACATCTACCGCGAGCGCGTCGTGGCGCGCGGCTTCGGCTCCGGCGCCTGGGGCTGGGGCACGGCCTACGAAGCGAAGGCCGGCGGCTGATAAGGAGCGGGCGGGGAGGGCGCAACTCTCCCCGCCGCTTTTTTTACAGAACAGGCCGAACGGCCATCGACGTTGAAGAACAAGGGGCGCCGTCAAGGCGTTCGCAGGCAAGGAACGCATTGCCATGACGCTTCATGCGACTGAGGTACCGAAACCGCGCCGCGCCGCCTTCCTGGCGCTGGGCCTGCTGGTCCTGGCCGGCGGACTGCTGCAAGGCTGCCGGGAGGAGGAGCAGGACCGTGTCCTGCTGTTCGATAAGGGCCACTATATCGGCAAGAATGTCGATGGCGGCAAGCTGGACCCGGCGCAGATCGACGAGCTGAACAAGCGCGCCGAAAAGCAGTGGATGTGAGCAAGGGGGAGAGCCGGATCATGAATATCGCCACCTTAATCCCGCGCGCGCTGACCGTTCTCGCCCTGGCCCTGCTGCTGCTCGGCGGCGGCCCGGCTGTGGAGCGGCTGGCCGGATCTGGCGGCGACGCCGTCGCCCAGCAGGCGGCCCCGGCCGACCCCGGCAAGTCGGATGTCTGGCGCTCGATCCGCAATGGCGAGCGCGGCTATGTATCCATCCCGAACAAGCAGGCCGGCGTTCTGGTGCAGTCCGAAGGCGAGAATTGGCGCGCCTTCCGCAACGGCCCGATGTCCAATTGGGGTGTGTGGGGCATGATCGGGATGATCGGCCTGCTGGCCCTGTTCTTCCTGATTCGCGGCCGGGTGCGCATCGAGCATGGGCCCAGCCCGCGCCGCATCGAGCGGTTCAACGGCATCGAGCGCTTCGCCCATTGGCTGACTGCCGTCAGCTTCATCGTGCTGGCGCTGACCGGGCTGAACATCCTCTATGGCCGCTATGTGCTGCTGCCGCTGCTGGGGCCGGAGATTTTCTCCGCCATCACCATCGCCGGCAAATACATGCATAATTACATCGCCTTCGCCTTCATGCTGGGGCTGGCGATGATCATCGTGCTGTGGGTGAAGGACAATATCCCCGGCAAGCTGGATCTGAACTGGCTGGCCAAGGGCGGCGGGCTGTTCGGCAAGGGCAACCATCCGCCGGCCCGAAAATTCAACGCCGGCCAGAAGATCGTGTTCTGGGCCGTTGCGCTGGGCGGCATCTCGGTCAGCCTGTCGGGCATCGCCCTGCTGTTCCCGTTCGAGCTGGCGCTGTTCGGCAAGACCTTCGCCTTCCTGAACATCTTCGGCTTTGGCCTGCCTGAGAATCTGACGATGATGCAGGAGATGCAGCTCTCGCAGCTCTGGCACGCCATTGTCAGCCTGGTGCTGATCGTCATGATCTTCGCCCATATCTATATCGGCACCATCGGCATGGAAGGCGCATTCGACGCCATGGGCAGCGGCATGGTCGATGAGAATTGGGCCAAGGAGCATCACAGCCTGTGGGTCGACGAAGTGAAGCAGAAGGAGCGCGACGCCCATCTGCCCGGCGGGCGCGCGCCCGCGGCCGGCCACGACGATTGAGCCGGTATCCGGAACGAACGGAGCGAGTAATGCGCACCACAACCCTGGCGGCGGCCGGCCTTGTCCTGGCCGGTCTGCTTGGCGTCGCGCCGGCCGCGGCGCAGGCCGCGCTGAGCGAAAAGGCAGTCGCAGACAAGATCGCCGAGGCCTATCCGGTGCAGGTGCTGAAGGTGAAGCCGGCCCGGCATGGCGACAAGGTGGTCTATGCCGTCACCATGATGCGCAAGGCCGGCGAGGGCGCCGGCAGCAGCGCCTTCCAGGTGGTGCAAATCCTGGTTGATCCGATGACCGGCGCGCCGCTGCCGGCGTTCGAGCATCTGACCACCGGCTATGCCAATTCGGCCACCGAATCCTACCGCACCGGCGACGATATCGGCGTGGAAGCGCGCCGCCAGACCACCCGGAACACCAGCCGCCCATAGCGATGCGCTCCCCGGCGGGATTCCTGGGCCTCGCCCTGCTGCTGGCCACATCGCCGGCCTCGGCCCAGCTTGCCGGCCATGGCGGCCCGGTGAAGGCGGTCGCCGCCGCCCCGGCCGAGGGGCTGGCCGTCAGCGGCAGCTTCGATTACGCGGTCATGTTCTGGGATTTGCCGGCCGGCCGGGCGCTGGCCACGCTGCACGGCCACAAGGCCGCGGTGAACGCGGTTCTCATGCTCGCCGATCGCCGGGCGGTCAGCGCCAGCGACGATGGCGATCTGCTGCTGTGGCAGGCCGACCGGGCGGAACCGCTGCGCCGCTTCGCCGGCCATCAGGGACGCGTTGTCGCCTTGGCCGCCAGCGGCAACCGGCTGGGGTCCGCCGCCTGGGACGGCACCGCCCGGCTGTGGGACATGGAAACCGGGGCGGAGCTGCTGCGCTTCGAGGGACACCAGGGCAATGTGAACGATATCGCCCTGTCGCCCGATGGCGCGCTGGCGGCGACCGCCGGCTACGATTCCACCATCCGCGTCTGGCGCACCGGCGACGGCGTGCAAATTCGCGAGCTGCGCGGCCATGAGTTCGGCGTGAACAGCGTGATTTTCTCCGCCGACGGCAAGCGCGTGATTTCCGGCGGCACGGACGAGAGCGTGCGGCTGTGGGATATCGAGCAGGGCAAGGAAATCCAGGCGCTGCTCGGCCATCGCGGGCCGGTGCTCGATCTGGCGCGCGCGCCGGGGGGCGGCTTCGCCTCCGCCGGCATCGACGGCACGATCCGCCTGTACCGCACGCCGGCGGACAAGCCGCAGGTGCTTGGCCCACGCCGAGGCGCGGTTTGGTCCATCGCCTTCTCGGCCGATGGCGCGCGGCTGCTCGCCGCCGGCAATGACGGTCTGATCCGGCTGTGGGACACCGCGAACGGGCAGGAGATCACGGCTGAAACGCCGGTTGCCGCCGCGCCGCCGCCCGCCATGGCCAATGCCGGCAACGAGCGCGGGGCGGCCTTGTTCAAGCGCTGCGGGCCGTGCCACACGGTGACGCCGGATGGCGGCAACCGCGCCGGGCCGACGCTGCACAATATCTTCGGCCGGCGCATGGGCACGGTGGCGGGGTACCCTTATTCCGAGGCGCTGCGCAAGGGCGATATCGTCTGGACCGAGGAGAATGTGGCCGACCTGTTCACCCGCGGCCCCGATGTGGTGACGCCGGGCAGCAAGATGCCGTTGCAGAAGCTGGTCAATCCGGAGGATCGCGACGCGCTGATCGACTATCTGCGCCAGGTGACGACGCCCCGCTGACGGGCGTTCGGGATTGGCGTATAATGCGTAAAACGGGCATTGCCCGAGGGGAGGTAGAGATGAAAGCGTTTCTGTGCAGCCTGATCGCCATTCTGGTCGTCGCCATCGGCGCCGGCATGATCCTGAACAGCGTGCAATCGCCATCTGCGCAGCTCTATCAGTCGCATAAGGGCTCCGTCCGGCTCTAGGCAAGCCATGATCCGCGCCATCGCGTTCGACGCCTATGGCACGTTGTTCGACGTGCATTCGGTGCGCGCCCTGCTGGAGCAGATGTATCCCGGCAAGGCGGCGGCCCTGTCCGCCCTGTGGCGACAAAAGCAGCTGGAATATAGCTGGCTGCGCAGCCTGATGGAGCGCTATGAGGATTTCTGGTCGGTCACCCGCGCCGGCCTGGTCTATGCGCTGAAGAACCAGGGCATCGAGCCCGCGCCGGCCGATATCGAGCGGCTGATGGGGCAATATCTGAGGCTGGACGCGCATGAGGAAGCCCCGGCGGCGCTGCGGGCGCTGAAGGCCAAGGGCGTGCGCCTGGCGATTTCCTCCAACGGCAGCCCGGCGATGCTGGAAGCGGTGGTCAAGCATGCCGGCTTCGATACGCTGCTCGACGCGGTGATCAGCGTCGATCCGGTGCGGGTTTTCAAGCCGCATCACAAGGCCTACGACATTGTGGTCGACACGCTGGGGCTGCCGGCCGGGGACATTCTGTTCGTCTCCTCCAACGGCTTCGACGTGGCGGGGGCCAGCTATTACGGCTTCCCGGTCGCCTGGATCCAGCGCATCAGCGGCCAGGCGGAGGAACTGGGGGCGAAGCCGGCGCACAGCATCCGCTACCTCACCGATCTGGTCGAGCTGGCCGGCTAGAGCGGCATCAGCCCGGTCAGCCAGAGCCACAGGCCGGCCCCGGCCAGCGACAGCAGCGTCATCGGCACGCCGCAGCGGGCATGCTCGATAAAGCCCAGCGTCACGCCGACGCTTTTTGCCCGCTCGACCACAATGATATTCGCCAAGCTGCCGATGATCAGCAGGTTGCCGGCAAGGGTGGACAGGATCGCCAGGCCGTACAGGGTCTGGGCGCTCAAATCCGGCCAGACCGCCAGCAGCAGGATCACCGCCGGCACGTTGCCGATGGTGTTGCTGCCAATCAGCGATACCGGCAGCAACACCGCCAGCCGATCCGGCGACAGGCCGGCCGCGGCCAGCATCGCCACCGCGTCGGCGGGCAGGCCCGTGGTCTCCAGCGCCGCGGTGACCACGAACAGCCCGGCGAACAGCACCAGCAGCGGCCAGTCCACCTTGTCCAGCATCTGCCGCGTCGCCACCCGGCGGCTGACCAGCAAGGCGGCGGCGATGATCAGCACGCCGATGGCGTGGGGCAGGGGGGCGGCGAACAGCGCCAGCAGCGCCGCCGTGCCGACCAGCGCCTTGATCAGGCTGCCGCGATCGAGCCGGATCGCCGGCAGGCTGTCGCCGTCGATCAGCGCGGCCTGGAACCGGCCGCGCCAGACCAGCCAGATGGTGGCGTGGCAGGCGATGAGGCCAATCAGCGCCGGCACCCCGCAGGCCGCCAGGAACGGCCAGAAATCGAGATCGCCGAGCTGGGCGATCAGGATGTTCTGCGGGTTGCCGATCATGGTCGCCGCCGAGCCGGCATTGGCTCCCCCGGCGAGGCCGATCAGATAGGGCCGGGGATCGAGACCGCGCGCCCGGATACCCAGGCACAAGAGCGGCGTCATGGCGAACACCACCACATCGTTCGCCAGGATGGCCGACAGCAGCCCCGCCGCCCCGACCGTATAGGCCAGCAAAATGACCGGCGACCGGCCGAAGCCCGATATTTTCAGCGAACACCAGTCGTAGAAGCCGCTGGCATCGTACTGCGCGGACAGGATCATCAGCCCGAACAGGATGAACAAAGTGGGGAAGTCGATGGCCTCCACCACCGCCGGCGGCGTGACCGCGCCGCTGACCGCCAGCAGGATCGCCGCCAGCAGGGCGATGCCGGTACGGTCGATCCGCAGCCCCGGAAAACGCCCCAGCGCCATGCCAACATAGGTCAGCACGAAGATCGTCAGGATCAGGCCGGTATCGACGGTTTCGGTCATGGCGGCAATGGTGGCGAAAGGTCAGCCTTTCTGCACCGAAACCGCCGCCCGGTCCAGGGTCGTCCCGCTATTCCGCCGCCTTCGCCGCCTCCTGCGAGCGCGGGTCGATGGCGAACACGGCGGGCGAGGTGCGCGGCACGGCGACGAAGCTGCTCTGCTCGTCGGCAGGCTTGGCGGCGCGGCGGGTCATGCGGTACAGCGCGAACAGCCCCACGGCGGCATGCACCACAGCCGTGAAGGCGAACAGATAGCGCGGCCCGGCCGCCTCCATCAGCGCCGAGCCGGCCAGCGGGCCGATCACCGCGCCGATGCCGTTCACCAGCAGCAGGCCGGAGGAACCCTCGACGAAATCGCTGGGCTGCATGAAGTCGTTGGCGTGCGCGATGCACAGCGAATAGATCGGGATCATCGTCGCGCCGAACAGCGCCGCACCCGCCAGCATGATCCGGGGCGACTGCCCGAATATCAGCACCAGCGCCAGCCCGGCGGCGCTGGCCAGGAACAGCACCACGGTCAGCACGGTGCGGCGGTCGAACTTGTCCGACAGCCAGCCGATCGGCCATTGCGCGATGGCCCCGCCAATCATCATCGCGGCCATGAAATAGGCCACGTCGTCCAGCGGCAGCCCGCCGGCCTGGGCATAGACCGGCCCCATGCCCCAGAACGCCCCGCTTGCCACGCCGAAGCCCAGGCAGCCGATCACGCCCAGCGGCGACAGCCGGTACAGCCGGCGCAGCCTTATCTGCACCTGCTCCACCGGGGCCGGGGCCATGGTGCGGGTCAGCGCCACCGGCACCAGGCCGAGGCAGATCAGGATAGCGACCAGGCAGAACAGCGGAAAACCCATCGGGTCGGCCAGCGTCAGCAGGATCAGCCCGCCGGTGGTGGCCGTCAGATCGACGATGCGGTAGATCGAGATGACCGATCCGCGCAGCTCGTTCGGGCTGCGCTCGTTCAGCCAGCTCTCGATGATCATGTACAGCCCGGCCAGGCAGATGCCGTTCGCGCCGCGCAGCAGGGTCCAGGCCAGGGGATCGACGATCAGCGCATGCAGCAGGATCACCGAGGCCGCCACCGCCGCGAACACGGCGAAGGCGCGGATATGGCCGACCCGGCGCACGATCCGGGGGGCGATCACGCAGCCGATGATGAAGCCGGCGAAATAGCCCGCCATCAGCAGGCCGACGGTGGAGGGCGAAAAACCCTCCAGATTGCCGCGCACCGCCAGCAGGGTGCCCTGCAGGCCATTGCCGGTCAAAAGGATGCCGGCGGAGAGCAGCAGCGCGCTCAACGTAACGATGGTCTGGATCAAGGCTCTATCGA
The DNA here is from genome assembly GCF_001618175.1 of Oceanibaculum pacificum. Lineage (GTDB taxonomy): Bacteria > Pseudomonadota > Alphaproteobacteria > Oceanibaculales > Oceanibaculaceae > Oceanibaculum > Oceanibaculum pacificum. Next base: position 19,278 of record NZ_LPXN01000139.1, read on the forward strand.
TATTCTTCGTGCGGTAGGAGGATAGTAGAACATGATCCTATTTGCTTGATAAGCTGTGTGCGCCAAATGTCTCGGAATGGCCTTATTCATGACTCCCAGCATACCTCCCCGTGACGTCGCGATTATCGGGGCCGGCATCGTCGGCATGAGCGCCGCCCTGCATCTGCAGCAGGACGGCCACCGCGTCACCGTGATCGACCCGCGGCCGCCGGGCACCGGCGCTTCCTTCGGCAATGCCGGGGTGATCGCCGTGGGCGGCGTGATGCCGACCTCGATGCCCGGCCTGTGGAAGAAGGTGCCGGGCATGCTGCTGGATCCCGCCGGGCCTTTCGCGCTGCGCTGGCGGCACCTGCCGCGCATCGCCCCCTGGCTGGTGAATTTCCTGCGCGCCGGATCGCCCGAGCGGGTGCGGCGGATTTCCCGCGAGCTGCATCCGCTGGTCAGCCGCGCCTATGACGAGCACGAGGCGCTGGTGAAGCTGACCGGGGCGGAGGGCATTATTCGCCGCGTCGGCTGGCTGAAGCTCTATGGCAGCGAGGCGGGGTTCGCCGGCAGCGCGATGGACCGGGAGCTGATGACCGCCTGCGGCGTCGGCTTCCAGGTGCTGGATGGCGACGAGATCGGCCAGCTGGAGCCGCATCTGGCGCGCCGCTTCCCGCGCGGCGTGTTCGATCCCAATGCCGGCTTCGTCTCCTGGCCGCACAAGCTGGTCACCGCCTATGCCGAACATTTCCGCGCCCAGGGCGGCCTGATCCGGCAGGAGACGGTGCGCCGGCTGGAGATCGGGCCGAACGGGCCGGAGAAGATCGTCACCGACCTCGGCATCTATCCGGTCGACCGGCTGGTGATCGCCGCCGGGGCCTGGTCGAAGGCGCTGGCCGGCCAGGTCGGCGCGCCGGTGCCGCTGGATACCGAGCGCGGCTACCATCTGAACCTTAAGCTGCCGGAGGGCGCGCCCAGCGTCGGCCGGCCGACCTACATCGCCGACGATTCCTTCGTGCTGGCGCCGATGCAGGACGGGTTGCGCCTGACCAGCGGCGTGGAGCTGGCCGGGCTGGACGCGCCGGGCGATTTCACCCGCATCCGCCGGATGCTGGCCCTGGCCGACCGCAGCCTGCCCGGCCTGAAAGCGGAGGTGACCCGCGAATGGCTTGGTTTCCGCCCCTCGACGCCGGATTCAAAGCCGGTCATCGGCCGCTCGCCGCGCTATGCCAACACGGTGCTGGCCTTCGGCCACGGCCATATGGGCCTGTCCCTCGGCCCGTTCACCGGCCGCCTGGTCGCCGATCTGATCGCCGGCCGCGGCTCCCCCCTCGACCTGACCCCCTACGCCGCCGACCGCCGCTTCCGCTGACGGTTGCCCTCCGTAGACCCCAAAAGTGTCCCAGCCTTCCCTCTCCCCTGCCGGGG
>NZ_LPXN01000140.1 GCF_001618175.1 Oceanibaculum pacificum
GTCGGTGCCGGCGATGGTGAACACGGCGTCGTCATACTCGATATCCGCCTCGGCCGCTTCCAGCAGATGGGCGGCCAGCTTCTGCGCCTTCTCCTTCAGCTGCGCCGACGCGCCATCCAGCGCCGCGCCGCCGACCGGCACCGAGCGCGAGCCGCCCGTGCCGCGGCCGGTGGCGATCTCCGCCGTGTCGCCCTGCTTCACCGTGATCTGCTCCAGCGGCAGGCCCAGATGCTCGGAGACGATCTGCGCATAGGCGGTCTCGTGGCCCTGGCCGTTCGACTGGGTGCCGATCAGCACGGTGGCGGTGCCATCCTCGTTCACCGTCACGCGGGCGGTCTCGTCGGAGCCGCCGCCGCAGGCTTCCACATAGGTCGACATGCCGATGCCGCGCAGCTTGCCGCGCTTGCGCGCCTCCGCCTTGCGGGCGTCGATGCCGGCCCAGTCGGCGTTGCCCATCGCCTTTTCCATATGCGCGGTGAATTCGCCGCTGTCATACACGTCGCCCAGCGCGGTGCTGTAGGGCATCGCCTCGGGCGGGATGAAGTTGCGCCGGCGGATTTCGTCGGGTGACAGGCCGATCTCGCGGGCCGCCTTGTCGACCAGCCGCTCTACCAGATAGGCGGCTTCCGGCCGGCCCGCGCCGCGATAGGCGTCGACCGGCACGGTGTTGGTGAACACGCCATGCACATGCACATGCACCGCCGGGGTCTTGTAGAGCCCCTGATACATGTTGGAACCGGCCATGGTCGGCACGAAGGTTGCGTAGTTGGAGAGATAGGCGCCCAGATTGGCGGTGATATGCACCTGCAAGGCCAGGAAGTTCCCGTCCTTGTCCATCGCCAGGGCGGCGTCGGTCACATGGTCGCGGCCCTGGGTGTCGCTGACGAAGCCCTCGGAGCGGCTGGAGACCCAGCGCACCGGGCGGCCGACCTTTCGGGCGGCGTACATCACCAGCCCATGCTCGCGATACAGGAACAGCTTCATGCCGAAACCGCCGCCGACATCCGGCGTGACAACGCGGATCTTCTCCGGTGCTACCTTGAAGATATTCTCCGCCAGCAACCCGCGCAGCGTGTGCGAGCCTTGCGAGGTGGTATACAGCTCATAGCTGTCATTGTCGGCATCGTAAGTGCCAAGCGCGACGCGCGCCTCCATCGAGTTCACCACCAGGCGGTTATTCACCAGCCGCACGCGGGTGATGTGGTGCGCCTTGGCGGCGTTCTCCTCGGCCAGCGCGCCGTTGCCCATTTCCCAATCGAAGCAGACATTATTCTTCGCCTGCGGCCACACCTGGGCAGCCCCCGGCGCCATCGCACCCCCGGTGTCGGCGATGGCGGGCAGATCCTTGTAATCCACCTCGATCAGCTCGGCGGCATCCTGCGCCTGCTCGACCGTCTCGGCGACGATGAAGGCGACCGCGTCGCCGCCGTGGCGCACCGTGCCCTGGGCCAACAGCGGGTAGGGCGGCATGACGCTGCCCGAACCGTCGCGATTCTTGATCGGCACCCGGCAGGGGATGTCGCCCAGCCCGTCGGCGGCGATGTCGGCGCCGGTCAGCACCGCCAGCACGCCGGGAGCGGCCTGGGCGGCGGAAATATCGGTGATGGTGAAGTCGGCATGCGCGAAGGGCGCGCGCAGCACGAAGCCATGCGCCTGGCCCGGCAGGTCGATATCGTCGGTGTAGCGCCCTTTTCCGGTGATGAAGCGCTGGTCTTCCTTGCGCGTCATTGGCTGGCCGATGCCGAACTGACCCATGATGGACCGCCTCTTGGCTGTTGTCGCGATGGCTGGATTACCGCCCCGCCGACAGGATGCAGGGCGCGTAGAGGATAATAGGCGACAGGATTATGGCGTCAAACCGGCAAATGGCGGGCGCCTACCAGCTTGCGTTCTGGCGGATCAGCTCGGTCGCGGCGATGGCGTCGCGCGGCTTGGAGAAATAATAGCCCTGGGCGTATTCCACGCCGAGCGCGCGTAGCTGGGCGAGCTGTTCGGGAGTTTCCACCCCCTCGGCGATGACGTCGAGGTTCAGATTATGCGCCAGCGCCGTGATGGTGCGCACGATTTCCAGATTGTCGCGGTTGGTCACCATGTCGATGACGAAGGATTTGTCGATCTTGATGGTGTCAATCGGAAAGGTGCGCAGATAGGCCAGCGACGAGTAGCCGGTGCCGAAATCGTCGACCGACAGCTTGATCTTCAACTGCTTCAGTTGCTCCAGCATCTTGGCGGAACGCTGGGCGTTCTCCATCAGCGCGCTTTCGGTGATCTCCAGCTTCAGGCAGGAGCCGTCCAGCCCGACCGCCTGCAGCGTCTCGACCACGCTGCGCACCAGATCGACCTTGCCGAATTGCCGGCCAGAGAGGTTCACGTTGATCTGCAGCGGCATCCGCTCGGGGAATTCCGCGTGCCAGGCGCCCATCTGCTCGCAGGCGCGGCGCAGCACCCATTCGCCAATCGGCACGATCAGCCCGGTTTCCTCGGCCAGCGGGATGAAATCCAGCGGCGAGATCACGCCGTGATCATTGTGCCGCCAGCGCACCAGCGCCTCGAAGCCGGCTATGCGCCCGGTATCCAGCGACACGATGGGCTGGTAATGCAGCACCATCTCGTCGCGGTCGAGCGCGCGGCGCAGGTCGCTCTCCAGATCCAGCATGGCGACGGCGCGGGTGTGCAGCGTGGCGTGGAACAGTGCAACGCGCGCCTTGCCCTCGCTCTTGGCGCTGTACATGGCCAGGTCGGCGTCGCGCAGAATATCCTCCGGCCCGCCATAGTTCGGATCCCACAGCGCCACGCCGATGGAGGCAGTGGTGACGATCTCCTTGCCGTCCAGGTCCAGCGGCAGGGAGATTGCGGCCAGCATCTGGTGCGCCAGGGCGGCAGCCTCGACGCTTGAGCTGGTATCCTCCAGCAGCACGGCGAATTCGTCGCCACCCAGGCGCGCCACCGTGTCGCCCTCGCGGATCGCCTCTTCCAGTCGCCGGGCGGTGCGCACCAGCAACTCGTCGCCGCGAATATGGCCCAGGCTCTCGTTCACCACCTTGAAGCGGTCCAGATCGATCAGCAGAACGGCGAAGGCCGGGGTGCCGCTGCGCTTGCCGCGCGCCACGGTCTGGCGCAGCCGGTCGATGAACAGCACGCGGTTCGGCAGGCCCGTCAGCGTGTCGTGCAGTGCATCGTGCTGCACCCGCTCCTCGGCCAGCTTGCGCGCGGTGATGTCGGTCTGCGAGCCGGCGATGCGGTAGGCGCGATGGTTGCGGTCACGTACCGCCAGGCCGCGGGTCAGCATCCAGTGGTAGGTGCCGTCCTCATGCAGCATCCGGTGCTCGCTCTCGAAATGCGAGAGCGCGCCGGCCAGATGCGCGTCGAGCTGGGCGGTCACCTGCTGCACGTCGTAGGGGTGGATGCGGCTGAACCATTCCTCCGGCCCGTCGCCGATCTCCGGGTCGGCGAAGCCCAGCATCTGTTTCCAGCGTCGGGAAAAGAAGATGCGGTTGGCTTCCAGGTTCCAGTCCCAAAGCCCGTCATTGGCCCCGGCGGCAGCGAGGGCGTAACGCTCCTCGCTCTCGCGCAATGCCTCTTCGGCGCGCTTGCGCTCTGTGATGTCGGTAAAGGTGGCGACCAGCCCGCCATCGCGGATCGGCACGACGCGAATTTCCAGCATCCGCCCCCGCGTCGTGCGGCGCTCATAGATGTGGCCGCGCGAATTGGTGAGCTGCTGATAGACGTCGCGCGCCAGCGTCTCGGAATCGCCGGCGCCGTAATCGCCGCGCCCGGCGCAGAAACGGATGATGTCCACCAGCGGCGTGCCGACGGTACGGAATTGCGGCGGCAGGTCGATCAGCTCGACATAGCGCTCGTTCCACAGGGTCATGCGATGGTCGCGATCGTAGGCGGCCATGCCCTGGCTGATATTCTCCAGCGTGTCGCGCAGCATGTTGGAATAGCGCTCCAACTGCTCCTCGCGCTGCTTGATGTCGGTGATGTCGTGATGAATGCCGGCATTGCCGCCATCGACCGTCTTGTGCTCGCTGATCTGCACCCAGCGGCCGTCGCTCTGCAATTGCTCAATCTGGCCGGAGGGCGAATTGTGCCGGGCGATTCGCTCCTCGATCCAGCTTTCCGTGTCGCTCAGCAGCCCGGCCTCGCGCTTGTCGCCGGCGTCGATCTCCAGCAGGGCGCGATAGGGCGTGCCGGGCTGGCAGAGCGGGGCGAGGTGCGGGTAAAGCTGCCGATAGCGTTCGTTGCAAAGCACCAGCCGGTCGTCGGCGTCGAAAAACACGAACCCCTCATCGACGCTTTCCAGCGCATCGATCAGCAGCCCCTCCATATCGAGGCTGGGCGGCAGGGGGTGAATACGGGTCGGCATCGCCTACCGCCAGCTTGGGGATAAAGACGTCAAGCCACCGACAATCGAGACGGCAAGCGAAGATCGAGCGGGGGCAGCGGTAGCGGTCATATATTGCCAGCAATTAATATGAAATCCGTCCCATTGCCGAAACTTTAAAGAATCAGATGCATTTACGCTACCTGGAATAAGGGCGTAGGGAAATATTTGGTCAGAATTTCCCGATGCTCCCGGCATGCTTATAAATCCGCCGTGCTGGGCCGCGCGCGCAGATGGCGATAATAGCGCCAGAGCAGCAGGGCGGCGGCGCTGCGATAGGGCCGCCAGCATTCGGCGGTGGCATCCATCAGCCGGGCGCCGGGCCGTTCCGGCAATCGCTTCAGATGCTGGGCGGCGACCTGTAGGGCCAGGTCGAGTGCTGGCCAGATATCGCGCCGGCCGAGCGCGAACATCAGGTAAATCTCCGCTGTCCAGCGGCCGATGCCGGTCAGCGCGGTCAGCCGGGCCATCGCCTCCACATCGGATAGTTCGTGCAGATCGTCCAGCGCCAGCCGGCGTTCCGCCACTTCCAGCGCCAGGATGCGGGTATAGCGCAGCTTCGGCCTGCTGAGGCCACAGCCCAGCAGGGTGGCGTCGTCGGCGGCGCACACGGCTTGCGCAGTCACCGTGCCGAAGGCGTCCAGCAGCTTGCGTTGGATCGCCTTGCCGGAGGCGACGGATACCTGCTGCTCGACAATGATGCCGAGCAGCGAGGCGAATCCGGGCTCCAGGATGCGCGGCGGCGGCGGGCCGACAAGTGCCGCCGCCGCCGCGATATCCGGATCGAGGCGGGCAAGCGCGGCCAAATCCTCGGCCAGCGCCGCCTGCCGCTGCAGCGCCAGGCTCATTCGGCGATCTTGATCAGCGTCTTGCCGAAATTCTTGCCGTTCAGCATGCCGATGAAGGTGGCCGGCGCATTCTCCAGCCCGGCTACGATGTCTTCTTTGTATTTCAGCTTGCCGTCGCGCACGAACTGGCCCAGGCGCGCCAGGCCCTCCGGCCAGCGGCTGTGCCAGTCGAACACGATCATGCCCTGAATGGTCACCCGGTTGGTCAGCACCGAGCGCAGGATGGACGGGCCGGAATAGCCGTTCGGCATGTTGTAGTGCGAGATCAGGCCGCACACGACCATGCGGGCGCGCAGATTGAACAGGGTGGCGACCGCATCGGTCACCGGCCCGCCGACATTGTCGAAATAGACGTCGACGCCATCCGGGCAGGCCTTCGCGAGGGCGGCGGCCAGGTCCTTCTCCGCCTTGTAGTCGATCACGGCGTCGACCCCCAGCTCGTCTTTCACATAGGCGCATTTGTCCGGCCCGCCGGCGATGCCGACCACCCGCGCCCCGGCGATCTTGGCGAGCTGGCTGACCACGGCGCCGACAGCGCCCGAGGCGGCGGAGACCACCACCGTCTCGCCCGGCCGCGGCTTGCCGATCTCGAACAGGCCGAAATAGGCGGTCAGGCCCGGCATGCCCAGCACGCCGACGGCGGTGGAGATCGGCGCCAGGGAAGGATCGATCTTGCGCAGCTCCGATCCTTCCAGCAGGCCATATTCCTGCCAGCCGATGGTGCCGTTCACGATATCGCCGGGCTTGAAGCCGGCATGCTTCGATTCGACGACGCGGCCGACCACGCCGCCGGTCATCACATCGCCAATCTCGGTGCTGGCCGCGTAGGATTTCGCCGCGCTCATGCGGCCGCGCATATAGGGATCGAGCGACAGATACAGCGACTGGACGAGCACCTGGCCGCGTTCCGGCGCGCCGATGGCGGTTTCCACCAGCTTGAAATTCTCCGGCGTCGGCTCGCCGACGGGGCGGGACGCCAGGGTGATCTGGCGGTTCTTCTTCTCGGTCATGATCTTGGTCCCACGAATTGCGGAAGAGGGTTTCGCCGAACACGCTAGCCGCCGGCCGGGGCGGGCGCAATCGCCGCCGGTCATGTCATGCGTGCATACAGACGTTCCGAAGCAGCCGCTGACAAGCGCGGCGCAGCCGTGTCACTGTTTCGGCTTGTTCCGCATCCGACACGAGGAAACCGCCAATGCAGTTGCATCTGAGCACCTGGGAAGAGGTCGAGCGTTACCTGGAGACCTCCAAAGGCATCATCATCCCGATCGGCTCGACCGAGCAGCACGGCCCGAACGGGCTGATCGGCACCGACGCGATCTGCCCGGAAGTGATCGCCAAGGCGGTCGGCGACGAGACCGGCGCGCTGGTCGGGCCGACCATCTCCATCGGCAACGCGCAGCATCATCTGGGCTTCGCCGGGTCGGTCACGGTGCGGCCGACGACGCTGATCGCCATCATCGAGGATTATGTCGCCTCGCTGGCCCGCAACGGGTTCGAGCGGTTTTATTTCCTGAACGGCCATGGTGGCAACATCGCCACCATCGGCGCGGCCTTCGCGGAGATCTATGCCGATTACAGCCTGGCCATACCCGGCTCCAACCGGCCGCAGGTGCGCTGCACGCTGAAGAATTGGTGGGACACGCCCGGCGTGCAGGCGCTCTCCAAGGAGCTGTATGGCGACAGGGACGGATCGCACGCCACGGCCAGCGAGGTGTCGGTGACGCAGTTCGCCTATCCCGACCACATCAAGCATAAGGAGATGAAGCAGGCCGGCCGCGCGCCCCGCGCCTTCGCCGATGCCGACGATTACCGCAAGCTCTATCCCGACGGCCGCATCGGCTCCGACCCGACGATGGCCCGCCCGGAGCATGGCGAACGCCTGGTCGCGGCCTCGGCCCGCGAGGTGGCGGAGGATTACAAGAAGTTCCTGGCCCAGGCGTGATCATGCGCCGTCGGCACGGCTCGCCGTCGGCCCGTCTCACGGGCATTTCACCATCTGGTGATTTGCCCGCGGCGGCCCGAGGGCTATGTTGATGCAAAGACACAGCGCACGGGAACATGACCATGCTGATAAAGCGCAAGCGCGGCTGGGAGATGCCGGAATCGGCCGTGACCTCGGAAACCCATTTCCGGGATCGCCGCCGGCTGATGAAGGGCATCGCCGCCGGCTCCATCCTGGCCGCCGCCGCGCCGGGGCTGACGGCCTGTGGCAGCGAGGCCGCGCCGATGGACGATCCGTCCGCCGGGCTGTATCCCGCGCAGCGCAATATGCGCTACCGCGTCGACCGCGACCTGACCAGCGAGGAGCTGGCGACCAGCTACAATAATTTCTACGAATTCGGCTCCAGCAAGAACATCGTACGCGCGGCGCAGAAGCTGCCGATCCGCCCCTGGACCGTCACGCTGGACGGCATGGTGGAAAAAGAACAGCAAATCGCCATCGACGATCTGTTGAAGCAGGTGAAGCTGGAGGAACGGGTCTATCGCTTCCGCTGTGTCGAGGCCTGGGCGATGACTGTGCCCTGGACCGGCTTTCCGATGCGCAAGCTGGTGGAGATCGCCAAGCCGCTGTCGGGGGCGAAATATGTCCGCATGGAAACCTTCATGGACCCGTCCATAGCGCCGGGCCAGAAGCAGAGCTGGTATCCCTGGCCCTATGTCGACGGGCTGACCATGGCCGAGGCGACCCACGATCTGACGCTGCTGGCCACCGGCATCTACGGCAAGCCGCTGCCGCCGCAGAACGGCACGCCGCTGCGCTTCATCACGCCATGGAAATACGGCTTCAAGCAGGTGAAATCCATCGTCCGCTTCACCTTCACCGATCAGCGTCCGGTGGGGTACTGGGAGGCGCTGCAGGCGCGTGAATACGGCTTCTGGGCCAATGTGAATCCGGAAGTGTCGCACCCGCGCTGGAGCCAGGCGACCGAACGCCTGCTGGGCTCGGACGAGCGGGTGCCGACCCAGCTTCATAACGGCTATGCCGAGTTCGTCGGCGACCTCTACAAGGGCATGGAAGGCGAGAAGCTGTTCATGTGACGCCCCCACCACGCGCGTTTAGGCTGTCGGCGAAGAAAGCGGCGTAATCCTGCACGGTGAAGCCGGCAAGCGCCGTGCCGCCGGCGATATCCTCCAGCGCGTCGTCCGCCAAGACAGCGTCGTCGGAAAGCGGAATCGGCAAATACAGCGCCGTCGGGTTGGCGCGCCGGTCCATCGCCACAGGGGCGCGGCCCGCCGGCAGCGACTCGACGATGATCTCCAGCCCGGGCGATATCTCGATGCCAGCCTCCGCCAGGACGGCATGGGGCGCGGCCAGCAATTCGGCGCGGAAATCGGCGCTGAGGCTGGCGCGCTCGATTATTTCCGTGATGCGGTCCAGGACGGTGCGTTGGACGGATATGTTCATCGGCTCTTCCCCCGCCTGTAGCCGTGATCGTTTCTTGCTAGCGCGTGAAGGGTTAACGCCCGGTAAAAAAACCGGCGACCCTGGGAGGGATCGCCGGCAAGTCGAACAGGGAGGAGACAGAGAAAGCGGCGGATCAGATCCGCCGGCCGAAAAGGGCGAGCCCGCCCCCGGCTACCAGGGCGACGACGCCCAGGATGATGTACCACATGGTGTCTTCGGTATAGCGGCCGGTCAGGGCATTCGAGAGCTGGTCGACCGGCGCCTCGGAGGCATTGTGGCCGAACACCAGCAGAATCGCCCCGACGGCGAGAAGAACGAGACCGATAAGGCGCATGCCCGTCATTTTTTCTCTCCTGGCCCTTTGGCGGGCCATCGAAATTGTTTCACTGACAATAAAACGCGAAAGTTATGGCTTGGTTCCCTTCTGGTTGCCGATTGCGGCGCTGGCCAGCTGGCACTAGAATCGACACCCAGGGAGGAACTGGCATGCAAGCGATTCTGTCCGGCATCCTGATGCTGCCGTTGGCCACCGGCCCGGCCGAGCCGATGCCGCGCGTGCTGGTGCAGGCAACCCCGCTGGCCCCGCCGGCAATGTCCGCGCCCGCCCGGCCCGCGCCTCCTCCCGCCATGCCGGCCCAATCGCTGGCGCCGATGCCGGGTGCTGCGCCCGCGCCGGAGCCGAAAGTCTATCTGGCCGAACCGGCCTCGAAGGAGGAGGCGGCGCTGCAACTGCGCGTGCTGCGCCATCTGTTCGAGGAGAAAATGATCAGCGCCCAGGATTACGAGGCGCGCCGCCAGCACATACTGGCCAGCCAGTAGCGGCGGTCATTCCTCCCCCTGCTCCTCGATTCGCCGCTGCTTGGCGGGGTGGGCGAACTGCCGCAGGCCGACCATCGCGATCAATCCGATAACCGTGGCGATCGCCGCGATCAGCATATAGCCCAGCCCGCAGGCCACGCCGATGGAGCCGGCCAGCCACATGCCGGCCCCCGTGGTCAGGCCCTGCACCCGCGCCCGGCCCTGGATGATCGCGCCGGCGGCCAGGAATGCCACGCCGGCCGTCACCGCCTCGATCACGCGCACCGGGTCGGCCCGCACATTATCGTCGTTCAAAAGGTCGGAATGCACGATCTCCAGCGTGATGACGGTGAAGGTCGCGGCCGCCACCGAGGTCAGGATATGCGTGCGCAGACCCGCCGGCCGATCCTTGGATTCCCGCTCGATGCCGATAAACGCACCGAGGATCGCGGCGATCAATAGCCGGCCGACAAAGATCATCGTCGGCATCTCGGTCGGGACATAGATGCCCGCCCACCATTCCACCATGGCCTGTTTCCTCTCGCCGTGCTTGAGCGCCGGTAATGGCGTCATGGTGAAACGGTGGCGGCGGCGTTTGGTTTCATCCGGGCGGGCTTAGGGGACATATGAATAAAATTTTAACTTATGGAGTGTATGGGTAACGTGAGGGTGAGGGGTATGCCCTTATCCTAATATTAATTGAGAGGCGGTTATGAAGCTTTCCGTCAAAATGGTGTTGATGGGCGTCCTGTTCGGGCTGGGCGCCATATTGCTGGCGTCGGGCGTGACCAATGTCGTTTCGTTACGTGGCGCCGATAAAGGGCTGCGCCTTGTCTATAACGACCGTGTCTTGCCGCTGGAACAGCTGAAAGCAGTCTCGGACGATTATGCCGTCTTCATCGTCGACGCCAGTCACAAGGTGCGCAACGGAAATTTCAGTTGGGAAGAAGGCCAGGCGTCCGTGCGCGACGCGGTCGCCCGGATAGAGAAGACCTGGCCGCTATACGCAGCCGGTACTCGTATGGTCGCGTCGGAAAAGAAGCTTCTGACGGAGGCGCAATCCCTGCTCGGCCCGGCCGATAAGCTGGTCATGGACCTTGGGGCCATCCTTCAGCGCAAGGATGCGGCGGCTTTGGACGATCTGGTGAAAAACCGACTGTACCAGACGCTTGATCCGCTGACCGAGAAGATCGGCGATTTGGCCCTGATTCAAGCTGTCGAAGCCGAGAAAATCTACGAGGAAGCACATGCGCGGGACGAGAGCGCCGTTCTGATCGCCGAAATCCTGGTCGGGCTTGGTTTGATCGCCACCGCTTTCGGTTTCTTGATCGTGATCCGCCGCGTAACCAGGCCGATCGACCGGTTGACCGCCACTTTGCGCGTATTGGCGGCCGATGAGTACAGCATCGACGTGCCCTTCACGCAGAAGGGCGATGAAATCGGCGAGATGGCGCGCGCTATCGATGTGCTGAAGGCGCATGGGCTGGAGGCGCAACAGCTGCGCGCCGCCCAGGAAGAGCAGCGCGCCGCCGCCGAGAAACAGAAGGCCGCAGCCCTGGAGGCGATGGCCGCCAAGGTCGAGTCGGAAACCCGCAGCGCGGTCGACCGCGTGTCGGAACGGACCGAGGCGATGGACCTGCATGCCGGTTCCATGGCGCAATCGGCCGAGAATGTCTCGATGAACAGCCAGGGCGTCGCCGCCGCGGCGCAGCAGGCGCTGCATAATGCCGAGACGGTTGCCTCGGCGGCGGAGGAGATGGCGGCGTCGATCCGCGAGATTTCCGTCCAGGTCAATCATGGCAGCAGCGTCAGCCGGCGCGCGGTCGAGACCGGCGAGCGGACGCAGCGGACCATCGCCACCCTGTCCGACGCGGTTATGCGCATTGGCGAGGTCGCGACGCTGATCTCCGACATCGCCGCGCAGACCAACCTGCTGGCGCTGAACGCCACCATCGAGGCGGCGCGCGCCGGGGAAGCCGGCAAGGGTTTCGCGGTCGTGGCGTCGGAGGTGAAGAATCTGGCCGGCCAAACGGCCAAGGCCACCGAGGAGATCGGCCGGCAGATCGGCGAGATCCAGTCGGTCACCCGCACCTCGGTCGATGCGGTGCGCGAGATCGGCAGCACCATCGAGGAGATGAACCACATCTCCAGCGCGATCTCCGCCGCGATTGAGGAGCAGGGGGCGGCGACGGAGGAGATCAGCCGCAACATCACCCAGGCGGCCCAGGCTGCCCGCGAGGTCTCCGCCCGGATCGACGATGTCTCGCACGAAGCCGGCTCCTCCGGCACCCGTGCCGCCACCGTGCGCGACACCGCGGCCGAGGTGGCCCAGGCCATCGCCAGCCTGCGCCAGGTGCTGGTGCGCGTGGTGCGTACCTCGATGAGCGAGGTGGACCGCCGCAAGTTGGAGCGCGTCCCGTTCAATGCGCCCTGCACCCTGGCCTTGCCCGGCCGCACGGTCCAGGGGCAGCTGGAAAACCTGTCGGAGGGGGGCGCGCTCGTCTCCGGCGTGCCGGATGTGCCCGCCGGCGCGCGCGGCACCCTGACGCTGGGCAGCGGGGGATTTCGCGAGGCCCTGCCCTGCACGGTGCTGGAGGCGTCGCCCGAGGGGCTGCGGCTGCAATTCTCGGCCCCCGCCGACCAGATCGCCCGCCTACGCGCCACGCTGGGCGCGATGTTCGGCCGCGCAGCCTGACCGGGCTTGAGGCCCAGAAGAAGCAGCGGAGTCCGTTTGGGCCTCCGCTGCTTCTTTGTGTAAGTGATTAACGATAATGCTTGATGGTGCTTAATTGGGAGCTAAGCTTCCCCAGCAAGTGCATCTTGCTCGGTTTCTTCTCTCAGCGCCGCCGTTCCGACATCTTCCGCGTCTTTTCGGTCTTCCTTGAGGCGTGGCGCTCGCGGTTGCCAAATTTTTAGACGTTCGGCTGCCTGCTAATAAAAATCGGGGACAATGGTTTCAAGTTCGGAAATGAAATTCTTCCGCTGACCGAACCGGGGTCCTAAGTCCTTTGTCATAACGATGTCAAATGACAGCAATACCAATCCAGGGCGCTCGATAGAGAGTAGGTCGGGATTCTCTCGCAGTGCTGCCAACGGATGTTGAGTGGAAGCCGCACGACCTGGCCAATAGCACCGAATATGCAGTCCGGACGGTTCCGATTTTTGAAGTTGCCGGAGTAGCCAGTTCAACCTAGCTTTCGCGCTTTTCAAATCTTCTGGTGCCTTTAGTTTGATTGAGAGGGTCAAGGCGCGCGCCTTAAAGTCCGCGCAAATATGGATTGGAGCTGCGCAATCGGGCACTTCTAGAATAGCTGTTAATTGGGCCTGCTCCGCTAGTGTCCGTTGAGCATCCCTTTGACGTTCCACTGGGTTTGCTGCATGAGAACGAGACATTTTTACCTTAACAGATGTTTCTAGCTGGCGGCTCAATACCAAGCAAAGGTCCCCGATCTCCTGGTGCCATGCGCCTACCACCTCCTGTGTTTCAGTGGCATTCACCGCAACTGGTGCCCCTGCAATGACCTTTGAGACAACCTCAGTCCAGGCTGCAGGCATTTGATCGAAGCCTTTTACTCCCGAACTTGGGTGCAAAAGGAAGCGATTCATTTCCCGCAAGATAACGCGCTGCTCGCGATCCGAAACCTCGTCATCACTTAAATGCAGAGTGGACTGTGTGACTACATACATCCAGGACCAGTGATAAAGTTCAACTTTACGACGATTGGGGGGGACGTTTAGAGGATGATGGGTCGGTAGTGGCGTAAATTGATTTGAAAGGGTTATGAGCGCATCGATACTGTTGGCTTTCGCTAAGTTTAAGTACGCTTCTATTTGCTCAATCGTGAGATCGGAATTCCCAACCTTCGCTTCTACAAGAGCGGTCCATTGCTTTGAACCATTGTTGAGTAAGATAAGACCGTCCGGACGTGCCGAAGACCCATTTTCGTTTTTCTTTAGAACAACTTCTGTAAATGTCTCGATCTTTGTGCGTGCCCGTATGGGGGCGTCGATGCTTGTTAGCAATGATCTTCCAAACTCATCGACCGTCTCAAAACAAGACAGGAAAATAGAGAGGGTTCTACCCTCTCGTGATGTGTCAGCCAGTACAGGAAATAAACGGGCTCTCTCGCCGCGAGACAACATACTCGGTAGTTCTGCCATTTTCCCCTCCCCATTACTTCTGGTGAAGTCTGGCAGGTTTAAATGATGGCAACAAGTATGGGTGTGCTTGAGGAGAAAATACCGCCTATGAGTGTGCCTGTTTCTGTGTAGCGAGCGCGGGCATGCGTCTGAGCGGACTTTCTCGCCGAGCACAAAAAAATGCCGGCAATCGAAGGATTGCCGGCAAGTTGAACAGGGAGGCTTCACGTCTGGGAGACGTGGGTTCCGAGGAACCCTCACCGAACCAGGTTCGGTGGATGTTGCAACGCAACATCGAAGTGATTAAGAGATAGGCTTCGGCGTGCCGAAATTCCATGCATAAAATATCAGTCCCGTCATGCGGCGTGTGCATGGCAACGGGCTGAGTGTTGCAAAATAATTAAGACGAAGCCCGTATATTAGAAGTTCTCGGCGGCAACCTGCTGCAGGAGGAATTCGCGCAAAACAGTTATGCGCTTGGAATTACGCAATTCTTCCGGATAGACGAAGTAGGCGGGCACTTGCGGCCCTTCGACCTCCGGTAGAACCTGCTGCAATTCCGACCCCTGGCGGACCATATAGTCCGGCAGGGCGGCGATGCCGATTCCGGTCATGCAGGCCCGGTAGATTGCATAGTAATTGTTCACCGTCAGCGCCGGGTCCACCGTAACGCCGCTTTCGCGCTTGGCCAGATGCAGCAGCCAGTTGGCGTCCGGGAAGGGCAGGTGGGTGCGCTCGCCATAGATGATCAGCCGGTGCTTGGCCAGGTCGCCCGGCGTCTTCGGCTCGCCGAACTGCTGGAGATAGGCCGGCGAAGCGAACAGATGGAAATGGATGTTCATCAGATGCCGCTGGATCAGATCCGGCTGGCGCGGCGGCGCCATGCGGATCGCCACGTCGGCCTCGCGCATCGACAAATCCAGTTCGTCATCGTCGACCAGCAGGGTGACGGCAATCTCCGGGTAGGAATCGACGAAATTCTTGATGTTGGGCGTCAGCCAGGTGGAGCCGAAGGCCACAGTGGTGGTGATCTTCAGCGGCCCCTTCGGCTTTTCGCGGCCTTCCGACAGCATTGCCTCGGTCATGGCCAGCTTGGAGAAAATCTCCCGCGTGGTGCGGTAGAGAATTTCGCCCTGCTCGGTCAGGATCAGGCCGCGCGCATGGCGGTGGAACAGCGGCACGCGCAACCGCTCCTCCAGCCCGCTGATCTGGCGGCTGACGGCTGACTGGCTCAAGTTCAATGTTTCACCGGCGTGCGTGAAGCTGCCTGCTTCCGCTACCGCGTGAAAGACGCGGAGTTTATCCCAATCCATGACAGGATGATGACTACCCAGAGGTGCGAGCGCAACTAAAACCGTTGCACGGCAAAGGTTTGGCGTTAGTGGCGGCTATTGGGCCGCCACGGTGGCTGCATCCTCGACGGGGGCTGCGATATGGCCGGGCTCGGTGGCGGCAAGGAAACGCTCGGCCTCCAGCGCCGCCATGCAACCCATGCCGGCCGCGGTGATGGCCTGGCGGAACACCTTGTCCTTCACGTCGCCGGCGGCATAGACACCGGGAATGCTGGTCTCCGTCGAATCAGGCTTGGTGATGATATAGCCTTCCGAATCCATGTCCAGCTTGCCCTTGAACAGGGACGTGGCGGGATCGTGCCCGATGGCGACGAAGAAGCCGTCGACGGCGAGTTCACGCAGGCTGCCATCCTGGGTATTTTGCAAGCGCACGCCGGTCACCTGGTTCGGATTCTCGGTGCCCAGCACCTCGACCACTTCCTGGTTCCAGATCACCTCGACCTTCGGGTTGCGGAACAGCCGCTCCTGCATGATCTTCTCGGCGCGCAAGCTGTCGCGGCGATGGACCAGCGTCACCTTGGTGGCGTGGTTGGTGAGGTAGATCGCCTCCTCCACCGCCGTATTGCCGCCGCCGACGATGGCCACTTCTTTCCCCCGGAAGAAGAAACCGTCGCAGGTGGCGCAGGCCGAGACGCCGCCGCCCTGGAACTTCTTCTCCGATTCCAGCCCCAGCCAGCGCGCCTGCGCGCCGGTGGCTATGACCAGCGTGTCGGCGGTGAAGCTGTCGCCGGAATCCGCCGTGGCGCGGAACGGCCGCTGGGTCAGGTCGACCTCGGTGATGATGTCGAAGATGATCTCGGTGCCGACATGGCGCGCCTGCGCCTCCATCTGCTCCATCAGCCACGGGCCCTGGATCGCCTCGGCGAAGCCCGGGTAATTCTCCACATCGGTGGTGATGGTGAGCTGGCCGCCCGGCTGCAGGCCCTGCACCAGAATGGGATGCAGATTGGCGCGCGCGGCGTAGACGGCGGCGGTGTAGCCGGCTGGGCCGGACCCGATGATGAGCAGCTTGGTGTGTTTATGCGTCGGCATGGAAAGCAACCTTACTTTGAGATTGCCTCAACATAGGCGGCGACGGCGCGCGAAACAATCGCGGGGTTGCGTTGGCGCCGCCGTCTTTTCCCGACCCAGCGGATTGACCCCACCGGTTTTTTGTCATCATACTTTACAAGAACAAGCTGTCTTAAGGCAGCGCTTATAAACCGGGGGCAGGTCTGGACTGATGGCTCAACGAACTGAAATCGCTGTGAAATCATCCTCGCTCTTGCGCCGCGGAGGCTTCTGAGCGATGGCGGCCGTTACCGACGCCGCGGTCCCGCGCGCGCCATCGCTGCTGGCGAAGACCGGCACGGCGATCCGGCGCAACCCAACCATCTTCTTCGGCGGCGCGATCCTGCTGATCCTGGTCGCGCTGGCGGCGCTCGCCCCCTGGATCACTGGCGACCCCCTGAAGCTGACCCCGTCGCAGCGGCTGCGCCCGCCGTCGGAGCGCTGGTGGTTCGGCACCGACCAGTATGGCCGCGACGTGTTTGCCCGCACAATCCATGGCGCGCGGGTGTCGCTGGTGGTCGGGCTGTCGGTGGCGGCCTTCGCCAGCGTGATCGGGCTGACGCTGGGGCTGCTGTGCGGCTATTTCCGCAAGGTCGACGCCATCGTCATGCGGGTGATGGACGGCATCATGTCGATCCCTTCCATCCTGCTAGCCATCGCGCTGATCACGCTGACCCGGCCGGGCCTCGGCATCGTGCTGGTCGCCATCGTCATTCCGGAGGTGCCGCGCGTGGTGCGCCTCACGCGTTCCGTCGTGCTGTCGATCCGTAGCCAGCCTTATATCGAGAGCGCAATTTCCGGCGGCACGCGCGGGGCGAAGCTGCTGATCCGCCATATCCTGCCCAACACCATGGCGCCGCTGATCGTGCAGGCGACCTATGTCTGCGCCTCGGCCATGCTGGTGGAGGCGGGGCTGAGCTTCCTGGGGGCCGGGGTACCGCCCGAGATTCCGAGCTGGGGCAACATCATCTCGCAGGGCCGCGCCTTCTTCCAGATCGCGCCTTGGAGCATCCTGATCCCCGGCGCCTTCCTCACCCTGACCGTGCTGGCGGTCAATCTCCTAGGCGACGGTCTGCGCGACAGGCTCGACCCCCGGCTATCGAGGCGCATGTGAGCATTCTGCAAGTACGCGACCTGCACACGCAGTTCTTCACCCAAGACGGCGTGGTGCGCGCGGTCGACGGCGTGTCCTTCGACCTCGACCAGGGCGAGACGCTGGCCATCGTCGGCGAATCGGGCTGCGGCAAGTCGGTCACCGCCATGTCGATCCTGCGGCTGATCCAGGCCGAGACCGGGCGCATCGTCAGCGGCTCTATCAAGTTCGAGGGGCGCGAGCTGACGACGCTGACGGAAGAGCAGATGCGCGGCATTCGCGGTCACGACATCTCGATGATCTTCCAGGAGCCGATGACGAGCCTGAACCCGGTGCTGACCATCGGCACGCAGATTGCCGAGAATGTCGTGCGGCACCTTGGCGTGTCCTGGCAGGAAGGGCTGAACCGGGCGCAGGAGATGCTGGAGCTGGTGAAGATTTCCGACGCCAAGCGCCGGCTGGACGAGTACCCGCACCAGCTTTCCGGCGGCATGCGCCAGCGCGTGATGATCGCCATGGCGCTGGCCTGCCGACCGAAGCTGCTGATCGCCGACGAGCCGACCACGGCGCTGGACGTGACGATCCAGGCGCAGATCCTCGATCTGATGCTGGAGCTGAAGGAGAAGATCGACGCCGCCATCGTCATGATCACCCACGATCTGGGCGTGGTGGCGGAGACCGCGCAGCGCGTCGTCGTCATGTATGCCGGCCGCAAGGTGGAGGAGGCGACGGTGGGGGAGCTGTTCGCCCATCCGATGCACCCTTATACGCGCGGCCTGATGCGCGCCATTCCGCGCCTCGACATCGATGCCGAGGCGGAGGGCCGCCGCGCCCGGCTGCAGGAAATTCCCGGCATGGTGCCGGTGCTGACCCAGCCGATCCCCGGCTGCGCCTTCGCGCCGCGCTGCCCCTTCGCGACCGAGAAATGCACCGCCGAGCGGCCGCCCCTGGTGGAGAACCGCCCCGGCCATATCGCCGCCTGCTGGCACACCGACCGCGTTCTGGAGCAAGCGGCATGAGCGACGACAAGCCGAGCCTGGAGGTCCGCAACCTCGTCAAGCATTTCCCGATTCATGGCGGGCTGTTGCAACGCCAGACCGGCACGGTGCGCGCGGTCGACGGCGTGACCTTCTCGATCCGGCGCGGCGAGACGCTGGGCGTGGTCGGCGAATCCGGCTGCGGCAAGTCTACCGTCGGCAAGACAGTGCTGAAGCTGCTGGAGCCGACCGCCGGCGAGATCCTGCTGGACGGGGTGGATGTCACCGATTTCAGTCCAGGCCAGATGTGGTCGCACCGCCGGCAGATCCAGACGGTGTTCCAGGATCCCTATTCCTCGATGAACCCGCGCATGCGGGCCGGCGATATCGTCGGCGAGCCGCTGGAGAATTTCGGCCTCGCCCGCGGCAAGGCGAAGGACGAACAGGTGGCCAGCCTGTTCCAGCGCGTCGGCCTGCGGCCGGAGAACATGCGCAAATTCACCCATGAATTCTCCGGCGGCCAGCGCCAGCGGCTGGGCATCGCCAAGGCCCTGGCGGTCAATCCCGAGGTGATCGTGGCCGACGAGCCGGTCTCCGCCCTGGACGTCTCGGTGCAGGCCCAGGTGCTGAATCTGCTGATCGATCTGCAGGAGGAATATAAGCTCGCCTATCTGTTCATCAGCCACGATCTCGGCGTGATGCGCCATATCAGCCATCGCATCGCCGTCATGTATCTGGGCCGGGTGGTGGAGCTGACCGACAAGCGCACGCTGTTCACCCGGCCGCTGCATCCCTATACCGAGGCGCTGCTGTCGGCCGCCCCGGTGCCTGACCCGGCCAGGAAGCGCGCGCGGCGCATCATCCTGCCCGGCGACGTGCCCAGCCCCGCCAAGCCGCCCAGCGGCTGCCATTTCCACACGCGCTGTCCCTACGCCATCGCGGAGTGCAAGACGGTCGACCCGAAATTGCTGGAGGTCGCCCCCGGCCATCAAGTCGCCTGTATCCGCCGGCCGGTCGGTACCGATTTCGCCCCCCTGACGCCCACTCAATAGAAGGCACTGTCCCATGTCCTCCGATGCGCTTCTGGCGCTGTCCGCCGTCGAGCTGCGGCGGCTGATCGGCACGAAATCCGTCTCCCCCGTCGAGCTGCTGGAAGCCTGCATCGCCCGCATCGAGGCGGTGAACCCGGCGGTGAACGCCATCGCCGCCAAGGGCTATAAGCGCGCCCGCGCCGAGGCCAAGGCGGCCGAGGCGGCGGTGCTGGCCGGCGAAGAGCTGCCGCCGCTGCACGGGCTGCCGTTGGGCGTGAAGGATTTGCAGGATACCGAGGGGCTGCTGACCACCCATGGCTCGCCGCTCTACCGCGACAATGTGCCGGCGCGGGATTCGGCGCAGATTGCGCTGGTGCGCAAGGCCGGCGCCATCGTGACGGCCAAGACCAACGTGCCGGAATTCGGCGCCGGGGCGAATTCGCGCAACCCGGTCTGGGGGGCGACCGGCAACCCCTTCAACCCGACGCTGAATGCCGGCGGCTCCTCGGGCGGATCGGCGGCGGCGCTGGCCTGCGACATGCTGCCGATCTGCACCGGCTCCGACACCGGCGGTTCCTTGCGCATTCCGGCGTCGATCTGCGGCATCGTCGGCTTCCGCCCCTCGCCGGGGCTGGTGCCGATGGACGGGCGCGGCCTGGGCTGGACGCCGATCTCGGTGCTGGGGCCGATGGGCCGCACCGTCGCCGACACGCGGCTGCTGTTCGGCGCGCAGATCGGCGTCGACGATCGCGATCCGCTGTCGCAGCCGCTCGATCCTGTCGCCGCCTCGGCCAGCCGGCCGCTCGACCTGTCGCGCCTGCGCGTCGCCTGGACGGCGGATTTCGGCCAGTGCCCGGTGGCGTCCGACATCAAGCAGCTGATGCGCACCCGGATGAAGGCGATGGGCCGGCTGTTCAAATCCTGCGATGAGCTGGATTTCGATTTCGGCGAGGCCGACCGCATGTTCGACGTGGTGCGCGCCCAGAGCTACGTCGCGCGCTACAAGCATTCCTACGATACCGAGCGCGAGAAGCTGGGGCCGAACATTATCGCCAATTACGAACTCGGCGCGGCGATGACCATGGCCGACGCCGCCTGGGCGCATACCGAGCAGACCCGGCTGTTCCGCCGCTTCCAGGCGCTTTACCAGGATTACGATCTGATCATCGCGCCGACCACGCCGGTCAGCCCCTTCCCCTGGACCCAGCTCTACCTGACCGAGCTGGAGGGGCAGAAGCTGCGCAATTATTACCACTGGCTGTCGCTGACCTATTTCATCACGCTGGTCACCAACCCGGCGATCTCGCTGCCCTGCGGCGTCGATGGCAACGGCATGCCGTTTGGTCTTCAGGTCATCGGCCGGTTCCGCGGCGATCTGGAGTTGCTGGACGCCGCCCAGGCGCTGGAAAGCGCCTTCGCCTCCATCCCCGGCCTCGCCCGCCCGAAGCCGGACATGGCGACGCTGGTAACGCCGCGCCCGGATCTGAAATCTATCGTCACCGCGCCGCCGGTGGAGGCATGATCCGTCCCTCGCCCCGGAAGGGGAG
>NZ_LPXN01000141.1 GCF_001618175.1 Oceanibaculum pacificum
AAGGGCGTCTCGAAGCATAAGGCGGCATACGCCTAAGCCAGCTTCTTCGCCTGGCCTCCCAGATAGGGGTGCAGGTAGCGGCCGGTGTGGCTGCGCGGGTTGGCCGCCACTTCTTCCGGCGTGCCTGTGGCGACGATCTCGCCGCCGCCGGTGCCGCCTTCGGGGCCGAGGTCGATGAGCCAGTCGGCGGTCTTGATGACCTCCAGATTATGCTCGATCACCAGGATCGTGTTGCCCTGGTCGACCAGCGCCTGCAGCACTTCCAGCAGTTTCTTCACATCCTCGAAATGCAGGCCGGTGGTCGGCTCGTCGAGGATATAGAGGGTGCGGCCGGTGGCCCGGCGCGACAGTTCCTTGGCCAGCTTCACGCGCTGCGCCTCGCCGCCCGACAGGGTGGTGGCCTGCTGGCCGACATGAACGTAGCCGAGGCCGACCCGCTCCAGCGTCTCCATCTTGTCGCGGATCGAGGGGACGGCCTGGAAGAACGCCGCCGCATCCTCCACCGTCATGTCCAGCACGTCGGCGATGGACTTGCCCTTGAAGTGGATCTCCAGCGTCTCGCGATTATAGCGCTTGCCCTTGCAGACATCGCACTGGACATAGACGTCCGGCAGGAAGTGCATCTCGATCTTGATGACGCCATCGCCCTGGCACGCCTCGCAGCGCCCGCCCTTCACATTGAAGGAGAAGCGGCCCGGCGCATAGCCGCGCGCCTTCGCCTCCGGCAGCCCGGCGAACCAGTCGCGGATCGGCGTGAAGGCCCCGGTATAGGTGGCGGGGTTGGAGCGCGGGGTGCGGCCGATCGGCGACTGGTCGATATCGATGACCTTGTCGATCAACTCGATGCCGTCGATCTTCTCATGCGCCGCCGGATGCTCGCGCGCATTGTGAAGCCGGCGCGCCAAGGCCTTGTAAAGTGTATCGATAATCAGCGTCGACTTGCCGCCGCCAGAGACGCCGGTGACGCAGGTGAAGGTGCCGAGCGGGATATCCACCGACACGTTCTTCAGATTATTGCCGGTGGCGCCGGCCAGCCGCAGGAACTGGCCCTTCTTGCCCTTGCGGCGCTTCGCCGGCACCGGCACCTGGCGGATGCCGGTGAGATATTGGCCGGTGATGCTGGCCGGGGTCTGCATCACCTGATCGGGCGTGCCGGCGGCAATAACGGTGCCGCCATGCGCGCCGGCGCCCGGCCCCATATCGACCAGATAATCGGCGGCGCGGATCGAATCCTCGTCATGCTCGACCACGATCACCGTATTGCCGATATCGCGCAGCCGGCGCAGCGTGGAGAGCAGTCGGTCATTGTCGCGCTGATGCAGGCCGATGGAGGGCTCGTCCAGCACATAGAGCACGCCGGTCAGGCCGGAGCCGATCTGCGAGGCCAGACGGATGCGCTGGCTCTCTCCGCCCGACAGCGTCGCCGAGGCGCGCGACAGGGTGAGATATTCCAGCCCGACATTCATCAGGAAGCCGAGCCGCTCGTTGATCTCCTTCAGGATGCGCAGCGCGATCTCGTTCTGCTTGTCGGTCAGCTTCTCCGACAGGCCGCCGAACCAGTCATGCGCGGCGGAAACGGAGAATTCCGCCACTTCCGAGATATTCAGCCGGTCGATCTTCACCGCCAGGGCTTCCGGCTTCAGGCGCTGCCCGTTACAGGCCTCGCATGGGCTGACGCCCTGGAACTTGCCCAGCTCCTCGCGCACCCAGGCGCTATCGGTTTCCCGGTAGCGGCGGGCCAGGTTGGTGACGATGCCCTCGAACGGCTTGTTGGTGGTGTATTTGCGCAGCCCGTCATCGAAAGTCATCTCGACCGGCTCGCTGCCGGTGCCGAACAGGATGCCCTGGCGCGCGGCCTCCGGCAAATCACGGAACGGCGTGCGCATCTTCACACCGTAATGCTTCGCCAGGCTTTCCAGCGTCTGCTTGTAATATTGCGAGGTCGAGTTGGCCCAGGGCGCTATCGCCCCTTCGGCCAAGCTGAGTGCGTCGTTCGGCACCACCAGATCGGCGTCGAAATACATTTTGGTGCCCAGCCCGTCGCAGGTTGGGCAGGCGCCGAACGGATTGTTGAAGGAGAATAGCCGCGGCTCGATCTCATCGATGGTGAAACCGCTGACCGGGCAGGCGAATTTGGCCGAGAACACGGTGCGCTCGCCATCGTCGGCATTCTCGGCAATCGCGATGCCGTCGGCCAGGCCAAGCGCGGTTTCCAGCGAATCGGCCAGACGGGTGCCCAGCCCTTCGCGCACCACCAGCCGGTCGATCACCACCTCGATATCGTGCTTGCGCTTCTTGTCCAGCGCCGGCACCTCGTCGATCTCATACAAGGTGCCGTCGACCTTGGCGCGGGTAAAGCCGCGCTTCTGCAGATCCTGCAGCTCCTTGCGATACTCGCCCTTGCGGCCGCGCACGATGGGGGCCAGCAGATAGAGCCGCGTGCCCTCCGGCATCGCCATGATGCGGTCGACCATCTGGCTGACCGTCTGGCTCTCGATCGGCAGGCCGGTGGCGGGCGAGTAGGGGATGCCGACCCGCGCGAACAGCAGGCGCATATAGTCGTAGATCTCGGTCACCGTGCCCACGGTGGAGCGCGGATTCTTCGAGGTCGTCTTCTGCTCGATGGAGATCGCCGGCGACAGCCCCTCGATCAGATCGACGTCGGGCTTCGCCATCAGTTCCAGGAACTGCCGGGCATAGGCCGACAGGCTCTCGACATAGCGGCGTTGGCCCTCGGCATAGATGGTGTCGAAGGCGAGCGACGATTTGCCGGAGCCGGACAGTCCGGTGATGACGATCAGGCTGTTGCGCGGCAGATCGACATCGACATTCTTCAGATTATGCTCGCGGGCGCCGCGAACGCGGATAGTCTCAAGCATGGACGGGACCATAATGCGGAATTGAGGCCTGAACTATATGGCGGTGCACAACGCTATTGCCACTGCCGAATGCGCAGTGTATATGAGAACAAAAATAGAACAATCATTTTGTCGCGGCAGAAACTCACACTGCTATCCATCGTTTCGATACCGCACTGACAACCCGGTGGCACTACGGCAAGATTTGCATGTACAGTGCGCCGACCGCGTAGCCGGGGCCGATTGCGGCGCCCGGCCTCATCCGACAATCACGAAGTCTTGAGGAAAACCATGGCTGGGTCCGTCAACAAGGTCATCCTGATCGGCAATCTGGGGCGCGACCCCGAAATCCGGTCCATGCAGAACGGCCAGAAGGTGGCCAATCTCGCCCTGGCGACCTCGGAGACCTGGCGCGACCGCCAGAGCGGCGAGCGCAAGGAGCGCACCGAGTGGCACCGCGTGGTGATCTTCAACGAGAACCTCATCGAGGTGGCCGAGAAATATCTGCGCAAGGGCTCGAAGCTGTATATCGAGGGCTCGCTGCAAACCCGCAAATGGCAGGATCAGGGCGGGCAGGAGAAATACACCACCGAAATCGTGCTGCAACGCTTCCGTGGCGAGCTGACAATGCTCGACGGTCGCAACGAAGGCGGTGGCGGGTCCGGCGGCGGTTCGGGCGGCGGCTATGACTCCGGGCCGGACGATTATTATTCCGGCGGTTCGGGCGGCGGCGGCGGCGCAGGGGGCGGCTCCGGCAACGCCCCGCGCGGCGGTGGCGGCGCTAACGATCTGGATGATGAAATCCCGTTCTAAGCTTGACAGCGTTAGGTATTTCGAAAGTATTGCGGGCGCATTGTCACGGGTAGCTTGAAGTCGCGTTTCCTTGGTCAGGCCATGCCATCCGACCTTTTGACTGAGCAATTGGGACGCTGGGCCGTCCTCTACCCGGAACCGCTTCTTCTGACGCGGGGCAATGTCGTTTCCGCGTGCAATCCCGCCCTGCTGCTCCTGGCCGGCCATGTCGATTCGGCGATGGTGACCGGCCAGCCGCTGACCAAGTTGCTGCTTTTCGGCCAGGGGGTGGGGGTCGGCTTTTCCTGGCTGCCCGGGCGATTGCGCTGCGCCGACGGGGAAATCCCCATTGAGATCATGGTGTTGCCCTCCGGCAGCGCGGGGCCGGACGAACATGTCGTTTTTCTGCGCGACATGCGCGCGCGCCTGGCCGACCAGCAAGGGCTGGAAAAAGCCCGCGTCCAGGCCGAGCGCGACCGCAATGCCGCCCGGCAATTCCTGGCGCAGATGACGCATGAGCTGCGCACGCCGTTGAACGCCGTCATCGGCTTCAGCGAGATCATGGTGCAGCAACTGTTCGGCCCGCTGGATGCGCGCTACCGCGACTATGCCGAGGACATCATGCATAGCGGCCGGCATTTGCTGGGCATCATCAACGATATTCTCGACCTCTCCAAGATCGAGGCCGGCGAAATGACGCTGGATGAGCAGACCTTGGATCTGGAGCGGATCATCGCATCCAGCCTGCGGCTGGTGACCGAGCGGGCGGCGAGCGGCCATGTCGCCTTGACGCTGCATCCCGATAGCGTTTTCCCGCCTCTCCATGGCGACGAGATCAAGCTCAAGCAGCTGTTTCTCAACCTCTTGTCGAACGCGATCAAATTCACGCCGGCGGGCGGGGCGGTGCAAATCCGCACCCGGCTGGAGCGCAACGGCCAATTGTCGGTGATCGTGCAGGATACCGGCATCGGCATGGACCCGGCGCAGATCGCAACCGCGATGCTGCCTTTCAAGCAGCTTCATTCCGGCATCAAGCATGACGACCGGGGCACCGGGCTGGGGCTGACCATCAGCAAGGCCATTGCCACGCTGCATGGCGGATCGCTGGAACTGACCAGCAATGTGGGGCAGGGCACGACCGCGCTGGTCCGGCTGCCGGCCAATCGGCTGATCCGGGTATCCTGAAACGGCTTCAGGGCAGGCCGATCACCCCGTCGAGCAACGCTTCGTCGAATTGCGCGCCGCCCAGGCTGGCCCCGCTGAAGCGCGCGCCGCGCAGGTCGCAATACCGGAAATCCGCGCCCTCCAGCTTGGCGCGCGAGAAATCGGCCTTCGTCATCACCGCGCCGACAAAGCGGACATTGCGCAGATCGGCCCCGACCAGGCTGGCGCTGTCCAGGTTGCTGGCGATCGACCGGCCGGCGCTGCCGACATCCTGCAACGGGCCGAGATCGGCATTGGCGAGGATTGATTCATCGAGATGGGCGTGCCGCAGATTGACGCCGCGCATATCCGCGTCGCGCAGCACCGCCATGCGCATATCGGCCCGCGCCAGATCGGCCGTCACCAGGGTGGCGCCGATGAAGTTGCAGCCGCGCAGAATGGCGCTGACCATCGACACGGCGGTCAGCGGCAGGCCCGCGAATTGACGCTTCGACAGATCCATCTCGTTCAGCGACAGCCGCTGCCCCTGGGCGGTGCCAGTCTCCAGCCACTGCCGATGCTCGTCCAGCCGGGCCGCCAGGTCGATGCCATTCTGCTCCGGCAGTTTTGGCAGCAGCGCGCCGGCGAAGGCCGGCTGGCCCAGCAGCGCCGGGTCGATGATCGCGCCGGTGAAATCGGCCTCGCGCAGATCGGCGTCGTAAATCTGCACGTTAGAGAGTACGGCGCCCCGGAAACTGGCGCCCTGCGCCTTCGAACCGCAAAGATTGACGCCGGTGAGAATTGCATTGTCGAAATTGGAGGACCGCAGATCGGCGTTGCGCAGATCGGCGCCGCTTAAATTTGCATGGCTGAAATCCGCGCGCAGGATGAAGGAGCCGCCCATCTTCGCCCGCGACAGGTTGGCGCCCTGCGCGTTCATTGTCGACAGGTCGCTATGCCCTTCCATCCGGCTGACCACGGTGGGCACGCGGTCGGCGCTGTAGCGGGTCAGAACCGCCTCGCGGATATCGGCATCCACCAGGGTGGCGCCGACCAGGCTGGCGCCCCGAAAGCAGGCGCCGCGCAAATCGCTCCGCGTCAGATCCGCGCCGTCCAGGGAGGCGGTGCGCAGGTCCGCGGCGAAAAAGTTCGTAAAATTAAGTTGCGCGCGCAGGAACAGGCAATGCGCCAGTAGCGCGCCGGTGAAATCGGCCTCGCGCAGGTCGCGGCCGCTGAAATCCGCCTTTTCCAGCCGATGATGCGCCAGCAAGGCCCGGCGACCGCCTGGGCGGCGGCTCATCAGCCTTTCATGCAGAATGATGACCCGGGCAAGGTTGATCGGCGACAGAGTCGTGTAATCGGGTTCTTGATGATTGGCGGCCGACATTTTGTCGGACATTGCCTTCCCCCTCCGGCCCTGCTTCAAACAGTGATCTTTGCATTTTCAGCGCATCAAGGTAAGGCACCAACCCCTCGATGAAAAGTGGTGAATATTTCGCCTTCAGAATAATATGTTACCGCGTTCCACCCGTGCTTTTCATCTGGGCGGCCAGGCCGCCCGGCAACATTGTTCGCACCCGCGAAACATGCTAGAACGCTTTCCTATCCAACAAGATGTTGGGGCCGTCCGACTTTTCCTCCCATAGGGAGGGCGCAACGGGATCGGGCGGCACCCAGACCGCAAACGAAAGCCACCACCGCCTTGTCCACGACGACGCCTCCTGGAACGCCGCCCGGATTCGATATCAAGCCGGTCGCCATCGAAGACGAGATGAAGCGCTCCTACCTCGATTACGCGATGAGCGTGATCGTGGCCCGTGCGCTGCCCGACGTGCGTGACGGTTTGAAGCCGGTTCACCGGCGCATCCTGTATGCGATGAAGGATGGCGGCTACGATTGGTCGAAGCCCTATCGCAAGTCGGCCCGCATCGTCGGCGACGTGATGGGTAAGTATCACCCGCATGGCGACAGCGCGATCTACGACGCCATGGTGCGCATGGCGCAGGATTTCTCCATGCGCCTGCCGCTGATCGACGGCCAGGGCAATTTCGGCTCGATGGACGGCGATCCGCCGGCGGCGATGCGCTACACCGAGGCGCGGCTGGCCAAGGCGGCCGAGGCGCTGCTGCGCGACATCGACAAGGAAACCGTCCAGTTCGTTGCGAACTATGACGAATCCATCATGGAGCCGGCGGTCCTGCCGGCCGAATATCCGAATTTGCTGGTCAATGGCGCCGGCGGCATCGCCGTCGGCATGGCCACCAACATTCCGCCGCATAATCTGGGCGAGGTGATCGACGCCTGCTGCGCCTATGTCGACAATCCGGGCATCACCGTCGAAGCGCTGATGGAGCATGTGCCGGGGCCGGATTTCCCGACCGGCGGCATCATCGTTGGCAAGCGCGGCACCTATGAGGCGCATACCACGGGCCGCGGCTCGGTCATCATGCGCGGCCGGGTCCGGGTCGAGGAAGTCCGCAAGGATCGCGAGGCCCTGATCATCAGCGAGATTCCCTACCAGGTGAACAAGTCGCGCCTGATCGAGCGCATCGCCGAGGTGGTGAACCAGAAGATCGTCGAGGGCATTTCCGACATTCGCGACGAGAGCGACCGCGACGGCGTGCGCGTCGTCGTGGAGATCAAGCGCGACGCCCAGGCCGATGTGGTGCTGAACCAGCTCTACCGCTTCACGCCGTTGCAGACCTCCTTCGGCGTCAACGCGCTGGCGCTGAATGGCGGCCGCCCGGAAATGATGAATCTGCGCGACTTCCTGGTCGCCTTCATCAAGTTCCGCGAAGAAGTCATCACCAGGCGCACCGTATTCGAGCTGGGCAAGGCGCGCGACCGCGCCCATACCCTGGTCGGCCTGCTGGTCGCCTTGCAGAATCTCGACCCGATGATCGATCTGATCCGCGCCTCCCGCGACGCCGTGCAGGCGCGCGAGGCGCTGATGGGCCGGGAGTGGGAGGCCAGCGACGCCGAACCCTATATCCGGCTGATCGACGAGCCGGGCCGCAGCGTGGTCGACGGCAAGTACCGGCTGTCGGAAGCCCAGGCCAAGGCGATCCTGGAGCTGCGCCTGCAGCGCCTGACCGGCATGGAGCGCGAGAAGCTGGTCGAGGAGACCAACGAGATCGCCGCCAAGATCGAGGAATATCTGGCGATCCTTGGATCCCGCGAGAAGCTGATGAGCGTGATGCGCGAGGAATTCGTGCGCATCAAGGAGCAGTTCGCGACCCCGCGCCGCACCACGCTGGAAGAGGGTGAGCTGGACCAGGACATCGAAGACCTGATCCAGCGCGAGGACATGGTCGTGACGGTCAGCCGCCTCGGCTACATCAAGCGTGTGCCGCTGTCGACTTACCGGGCGCAGCGCCGCGGCGGCAAGGGCCGCTCCGGCATGACCACGCGCGACGAGGATTTCGTCTCCCGCGTGTTCGTCGCCAATACCCACACGCCGATGCTGTTCTTCACCTCGCGCGGCATGGTCTACCAGCTCAAGGTCTGGCAATTGCCGCTGGCGACCCCGCAGGGGCGCGGCAAGCCGATCGTGAACCTGCTGCCGGTGCTGCCGGGCGAGGGCATCTCGACCATCATGCCGCTGCCGGCCGACGAGGAAAGCTGGGGCGATTTGCACGCCATGTTCGCCACTTCCGGCGGCACGGTGCGCCGCAACGCGCTGAGCGACTTCACCAACATCAAGTCGAACGGCAAGATCGCCATGAAGCTGGGCGAGGGCGAGCATCTTGTCGGCGTGATGACCTGCAACGAGCGCCAGGATGTGCTGCTATCCACCCATAACGGCCAGTGCATCCGCTTCCAGGTGACCGATGTGCGCGAGTTCAAGGGCCGCGATTCGATGGGCGTGCGCGGCATCCGCCTGCTGGGCGACGACCGGGTGATCTCGCTGTCGATCCTGAACCATGTCGATGCCAGCATGGAGGAGCGCACCGCCTATCTGCGTCGCGCGGGCGCGCTGCGCCGGCAGAATGGCGAGGATGGGTTGGAGGAGACGCCGGATTCGGTCGAGGTCGAGGAGATGGAGGAGGCGCTGTCCGAGAGCCTGCCCGCGACCCTGACCGAGCAGCGCTTCGCCGAACTGGCGGCGCTGGAGGAATTCATCCTCACCGTCAGCGAGAAGGGTTACGGCAAGCGCAGCTCCGCCTACGAATACCGGGTCACCGGCCGGGGCGGGCAGGGCATCGCCAATATGGAGGTGAATGCCCGCAACGGCCGCATCGCCGCCTCCTTCCCGGTGGCGCATACCGACCAGATCATGCTGGTCACCGATTCCGGGCAGCTCATCCGCTCGCCGGTGCACGATATCCGCATCGCCGGCCGGCGCACCCAGGGCGTCATCCTGTTCCGCGTAGCCGAGGACGAGAATGTCGTCTCCGTCGCCTGGCTGGCGGAGGAGAGCGGCGCCGAGGACGAGGCGATCGAGGGCGTCATCGAGGGCGAGGGGACTGTCGGGGACGACGGGACTCCTGGGGAGGAATCCGAAGGGGGAAGCGATGAATAAGCATCTGATCGGGGTCTACCCCGGCACGTTCGATCCGATCACCAACGGCCATCTCGACATCATCAAGCGGGCGTCAAAGCTGGTCGACCGGCTGATCATCGCGGTGGCGCAGAATGCCGGCAAGGGGCCGCTGTTCAGTATCGGCGAGCGGCTGGAGCTGGTGCGCGGCGAGATCGCGGCGCTGAACCGGGATGGCGGCTACGGCCATATCGAGGCGCGTTCCTTCTCCAATCTGCTGATGCATTTCTGCCAGACCTCCAACGCCACGCTGATCGTGCGCGGCCTGCGCGCCGTCTCCGATTTCGAGTATGAGTTCCAGATGGCCGGCATGAATGCCCGCCTGGACCCGAATGTGGAGACAGTGTTCCTGATGGCCTCGGAGCGACACCAGTTCATCTCCTCGCGCTTCGTGAAGGAGATCGGCGCGCTGGGCGGCGACATCACCCAGTTCGTGCCCCCGGCCATCGCCGAGCGCGTGCTGCGCAGCTTCGCCAATAAAGCCGCGCCCGAGGTCGACACCAAGGCTTAAAGGATTGACCCGGCGGCGAAGCTTCCCTAGTTTCCCTCCCGCCGACACAGGCAGCCCCGTAGGGGCGCAGGCGAGTCCTTAGCTCAGCCGGTAGAGCAACTGACTTTTAATCAGTAGGTCGTGGGTTCGAGTCCCACAGGACTCACCATTTCCTTTAAATGGCTTAGTGAGTATTGGTGAGGTTTGGCTTCGCCATTCCGACAGCCGCGCCCATTGCGTGCCATCGCGCGCCGTCTGGCAAATCTCGAATCGACCCTTATGGGCTTCGGCGCCGGCAATGACCGAGTCGCCATCAGCCTGCGATCATCGCCCTCATGGCGTGACCGATGACCTGTAGTTTCAGAGTCTAGGTCAGAAGAAAGGAGGGTGGTGCGGCTTTTGTCCAGCAAAGAAGGGATGCTTTATAAGGGGTTGCGCAACAAAGAGCCGTTCTGTACTGGACAAATAATGGCGCGCTAAGTGCCTTTGAGGGGATTATTGAGGGGGATTGCAGATGTCGATTTTAGATGACCTGAAGGCACAGAATCCGGGGTTGTTTCAGGGGCCGCTCGGCGGCTATATCGCACATGGGGTGTTCGCGGAATCGGTCAATTACCCACAGGTGACGCATGATGAGATCGTTGCCGAGGTCGCCACCACGACCGGCATTCAGGTTGTCGTCGGCAGCGCCGGAGACGACAACGTCTATGTCGGGGATGGGGCGGGCGATGTCATTGCGTTCGCGGGCGGCGGCGTCAACGACCTGTATCTGACGGATCTGAATTGGGCCGATGGCTGGATGATGGGCTCATGGTCCACCACCCGCACCTACAATAGCTTGGGGCACGGCACGTCGGACTTCAGCGGGTATATTTTCTATAATCCGGAAACCGACCAGACCATTGCCGCCAGCAATAATTTCAGCGGCTACCATTTCGGCGACGGTTCTTCCTTCCAACTGGGCCCAAGCACTTATCAGGTCGATCAGTTGAAAGCGGCCGATCAGTGGCTCGGGGTGATGGATATACCGGACCTGATCGCGGAAGGCTTCTTGCCGGATAACACCTTCGATACCGAGCTGTTGAACCTGCTGAGCTTCTTCAATTCCTCCCCGCAACTTTCTCTTGGCGAGGATAGCCCGCAAGGCGTGACGGTGACGCTCAGTACCCCAGGCGGCTATATCGGCACCGATGGCGCGGACGAGATCACAGCCACCTACGGTCAGCACGATATCCAGACGGGCTATGGCAACGATTATATCTCTCTTCTCGGCACCAGCGTCGGCAGTACGGTGAGCGGCGGCAATCAGGGTGACACCATCCTTGGCGGCGCTGGCGATGACGTTCTGCGGGGCGGCAAGGGGCTGGACAGCATTGTCGGCGGGGCCGGCAATGACACGATCTATTCCGGCCTTGGCCGGGACACGCTGACCGGCGGGGACGGCGCGGACGTCTTCGTGTTGCGTGGTTATGACCCCAACTTCCCGAATGCCGTGCTCGCTCCGACCGTGACGGACTTCCAGGACGGCGTGGATAAGATTGCGGTGCAGGGCGTGAGCCAGGCGGAGGTCGTGGCGGCGCTGTCCTCCCAGGCCGGTGGAAGCGGTCAGGTAACGCTGACGCTGGGTGGTGCCAATATCATCGTCCAGGGCGTCTCCAGTCTTGATGCCGGAGACTTTGTGTACGGCTATTGACGAGTCCGGCTTTCCCGGCGGAGCGCCGGGCCCGAACACACCTCAGCCCTCTCCGGGGTCGCC
Organism: Oceanibaculum pacificum; assembly: GCF_001618175.1. Lineage (GTDB taxonomy): Bacteria > Pseudomonadota > Alphaproteobacteria > Oceanibaculales > Oceanibaculaceae > Oceanibaculum > Oceanibaculum pacificum. Next base: position 11,580 of record NZ_LPXN01000141.1, read on the forward strand.
TGGAGAAGGCCTTTCCTTTGCGCGGAAGATCAGCCCAGGCGGTTCCACGCCAAGCAGAGGCGCCTGGAGGCGAAGCGGGCCAGGGAAGGCTGATCGCTCTTGCTTGCAGTCGGCCAACGCGGTCCATCGCAGCCGCCAATCATGCTTACCCTTCGCCGATTGCCTGGTTTAGCATCGCGTACTCCGCCATTTCGCTATAGGGAGCAGCCGATATCCGGGCCCAAGGCTGGCCGGCGAAGCGGAGGATCGGAATTTCGATCCGGTGTTCGCTCCATAGCCGGTCCATGACCATCTGCGCCGTTAGCGAGGGGTCGGCGTAGCGGTCGGGCAGGCGGATGCTGGCCATGCTGCCGCGCATGTCCGGCGGACCGCCGACCTCGGTGCCCCAGGCCGCCGCCAGCATGGCCGCGGCCTCGTGGGCGAGGCGGTGGGTATAGGCGGTAACCGCTTCCAGCCCACCGAGCTCGTCGAGAAAATCCAGCGCGGCGGTGACGGCGAGCCAGGCGGAGGGGTCGCGCGTGCCGGTCCAGGCGAATTCCGCGCCGAAGCCCTTTTCGTAATAATGCGAGATGGTCAGCGAATGGATGCCGGCCTGCCGCGCCGGGTCGACCCACAGGAAGGCGCAGCCCTTCGGCGCGCACAGCCATTTATGGCAATTGCCGGTGTAGTAATCCGCGCCGATGGCCGGCAAATCGAGCGGCAGCATGCCCGGCGCATGCGCGCCATCGACCAGCACCGCCGCGCCGGCGGCCTTCGCGGCGTCGATCAGCGGGGCCAGCGGCATGATCGTCGCGGTCGGCGAGGTGATGTGATCCAGGATGACCAGCCTGGTGCGCGCGCCGAGCCTGGCGCTGATCGCCTCCAGGATCGGCTGCGGCCCGGAGAGCGGGAAGGGGATGTCCGCCTCCACCGGCACCGCCCCGGTGCGGGCGGCGACATGGCGCACGGTCTGGCGCACCGCATTGTAGGTGTGGCTGTTGATCAGGATTTCGTCGCCAGGCCGGAAATCGAGGCTGCGCAGCACGGCGTTCACGCCGCTGGTCGCATTGTCGACGAAGGCGAGATCGGACGGAGAGGCCGCCAGGAACGCCGCCAGCCGCGCCTTGGCCTGTTCCAGCGCCTCGGGCAGGACGCGCTTCATGAAATTGACCGGATTGGCCTCCAGCCGGTCGCGCCAGTGCTGCTGCGCCACCAGCACGGCGCGCGGGGCCGCGCCATAGGAGCCGTGATTGAGGAACACGACATCCTCGTCGAGCGGCCAGAGCGGCCGGATCGCGCGGCCGAAGCTTGTGGTTTCCAAGGCTAAGCTCCTATTGTGACAGGGCGGTACTTTACACCGATAGTGACATGGGAACGGGCGGATGTTCGACGGCTTCACCCAACGGCGCATCGAAACCAGCGGCGCCACGATCAGCCTGCGCAGCGGGGGCAGCGGCCCCGGGCTGCTGCTGCTGCACGGCTACCCGCAGATGCATGTCATGTGGCACAAGATCGCCCCGGCGCTGGCCGAGCATTTTACCGTGGTCGCGGCCGATCTGCGCGGCTATGGCGATTCCTCCAAGCCGCCGACGGACGACCGGCATGCGCCCTATTCCAAGCGGGCGATGGCGCAGGACATGGCGGAGGTGATGGCGGCGCTGGGCATCGAGCGCTTCATGGTCGCCGGGCATGATCGCGGGGCGCGGGTGGCGCACCGGCTGGCGCAGGATCACCGCGACCGGGTGACCCGGCTGGCGGTGCTGGATATCGCCCCCACGCACGAGATGTACAGCACGACCGACAAGGAATTCGCCAGCGCCTATTATCACTGGTTCTTTCTGATTCAGAAATACGACCTGCCGGAACGGATGATCGGGGCCGACCCGAAATATTACCTCGACCACAAGCTGGGCCATTGGGGCAAGGATAGCGCGGCGTTCCCCGACGCCGTCTATGCCGAATATCTGCGCTGCTTCAGCAACCCGGAGACGATCCACGCCTCCTGCGAGGATTATCGCGCCGCCGCCGGCATCGATCTGGAGATCGACGAGGCCGACATGGCCGAGAAGCTGGAATGCCCGGTGCTGGCGCTGTGGGGCGCGAAAGGTTTCGTCGGCCGCAAATACGATGTGCTGGAAAGCTGGCGCAAGCGCGCCCGCCATGTCGAAGGCGGGCCGATCCCCAGCGGCCACTTCCTGGCCGAGGAAGCGCCTGCCGAAACCCTGGCGGCCCTGCTGGAGTTCTTTCGCCGATGAGCGATCCCGCAAGCCAACCGCCGCAGAAAGCCAGGCCGCGCCGCCGCATCGGCCTGGCCAACCGTCTGCGCGCCTATTTCTTCGCCGGCGTGCTGGTCACCGCGCCGATCAGCCTGACAATCTATATCGCCTGGCTGCTGATCGACCTGATCGACAGCCGGATAACGCCGCTGATCCCGCTGAAATACCACCCGGAAACCTATCTGCCCTTCTCGATCCCTGGCATCGGCGTGCTGGTGCTCGTCATTCTGATGACGCTGATCGGCGCGCTGACGGCGGGTTTCCTGGGGCGGCTGGTGATCCGCGCCGGCGAGGCGATCGTGAACCGCCTGCCGGTGGTGCGCAGCCTGTATGGCGCGCTGAAGCAGATCATGGAAACCGTGCTGGCGCAGAAATCCAACGCCTTCCGCCAGGTCGTGCTGTTCGAATATCCGCGCCCGAACTGCTGGGCGCTGGGCTTCGTCAGCGGCGCCACCACCGGCGAGGTGCAGGAAAAGGTCAATGCGGCCGAGGTGATCAACGTCTTCGTTCCGACCACGCCGAACCCGACCTCCGGCTTTTTGCTGTTCATCCCGAAAAGCGATCTGGTCTATCTCGATATGAGCATCGAGGAGGGCATCAAGATGGTCGTCTCCGGCGGCATCATCGCACCGCCCTGGCCGAAGAAGCCGAACGGGGAGCCCGCCTTGCTGCCCGTCGCCGTGGCGGCGGATCAGCCGGAGCGCAAATAGCGCACTGCGGCGTCGCGCTCGAACAGATAGAGCAGGATGCGCAGCGCCTTGCCGCGCTCGCCCTGCAATTCCGGATCTCGGTCCAGCACCAGCCGGGCATCGTCGCGCACCGCTTCCAGCAGTTCGCCATGCACGCTCATATCGGCCACCCGGAAGGTCGGCAGGCCGCTCTGCCTGGTGCCCAGCACCTCGCCGGCGCCGCGCAGGCGCAGATCCTCCTCGGCGATGACGAAGCCGTCCTCGGTCTCGCGCATGATGCGCAGGCGCGATTCGGCAGTCTCGCTGAGCGGCTTCTGATACAGCAGGATGCAGGTCGACGGCTTGTCGCCGCGTCCGATGCGGCCGCGCAGCTGGTGCAGCTGCGCCAGGCCGAAGCGCTCGGCATGCTCGATAACGATCACGGTCGCCGCCGGCACGTCGACGCCGACCTCGATAACGGTGGTGGAGACCAGCAGATCGACCGGGCCCTGGGAGAAAGCCGCCATCACGCGGTCCTTGTCCGCGCCCTTCATCCGGCCATGCACCAGCCCGACGCGCGCGCCGAAAAGCTGCGACAGATGCGCGTGCCGCTCCTCGGCGGCGGCGACGTCGATCACCTCTGATTCCTCAACCAGCGGGCAGACCCAATAGACCTTGGCGCCGCTGTTCATCGCCCGCGTGACGCCGGCCACCACCTCCTCCATCGCCTCGGTCGGCTTGGCGATGGTGGTGATCGGCTTGCGGCCGGCCGGCTTTTCGGTCAGGCGTGAGACGTCGAGATCGCCATAGGCGGTCAGGGTCAGCGTGCGCGGGATCGGCGTGGCGGTCATCACCAGCACGTCGACGCCTCTTCCCTTGGCCCCGATGACGACGCGCTGATGCACGCCGAAACGGTGCTGCTCGTCCACCACTGCCAGCATCAGGTCGCTAAAGGCGACATCCTCCTGCAGCAGCGCGTGGGTGCCGACCACGATGCCGGTCCCGCCCGAGGCCAGGCCGGCCAGGATCGCCTCGCGGTTCTTGCCTTTTTCCCGCCCGGTCAGCAGCGCCACCGTGACGCCGGCGGGGGCCGCGACCCTGGCCAGGGTCGCGGCATGCTGGCGGGCCAGGATTTCCGTGGGGGCGAGCAAGGCTGCCTGGCCGCCGGCCTCGACCGCGCTCAGCATCGCCATCAGGGCCACGATGGTCTTGCCGCTGCCGACATCGCCCTGCAATAGCCGCAGCATGCGCTTGGGCGCGCCCATGTCGCCGGCGATATCGGCCAGCGCCTGGCGCTGGCCGCCGGTCAGGGCGAAGGGCAGGCTGGCCTCCACCTTGGCGCGCAGCCTGCCATCGCCCTGAATGACGCGGCCGGACTGCTTCTTCTGATGCGCGCGGATCAGCGCCAGGGCGAGCTGGTTCGCCAGCAGCTCGTCATAGGCAAGGCGCGTGCGCGCCGGCGTTTCCGGCGACAGGTCGGCCTCCGCCCGGGGGGCGTGGATCGTCTCCAGCGCCGCCTGGAAGGCCGGCCAGCCCTGGCGGGCAAGATACGGGCCGTTGCCCCATTCCGGCAGCGCCGGCACCCGGTCCAGCGCCGCGCGCACCGCCTTGCGCAGGGTCTTCAGGTTCAGCCCGGCGGTCAGCGGGTAGACCGTCTCGATGCCGGTCACCTCGGCCGCTTCCTCCGGCTTGGCGATATAGTCCGGATGCGTCATCTGCGGACGGCCCTGGAATATCTCCACCCGGCCGCTCACCAGCCGCGTCTCGCCCAGCGGCAGCAGCTTGGCCAGGTAATCGCCCTTGGTATGGAAGAACACCAGCTCCATCTCGCCCGTTGCGTCGCGCGCCAGCACGCGGTAGGGGCGGCGCGGCACCAGGGGCGGCTGATGCTCGGTAATCCGTACCATCAGGGTGGCGATGCGGCCGGGCAGCACCTCGGCCAGGGTCGGGGCGTAGGACCGGTCAATGATCCCGCTGGGCAGGTGCCACAGCAGGTCCGCCACATGCGGACCGATGGCCGAATGCACCAGCTTGCCCAGGCGCGGACCCAGGCCGGGCAGGGAGGTGACATCGGCGAACAGCGGAAAGAGGATTTGCGGACGCAACGCAGCCCTACCCAGCAGACGGAACGAAAATGCAACGCGACGGCTGACAGCGCCGCCGCTCAAGTCTATATCCTAGGCGGCATCACGGAGGACACCAATGTCGGATCACGACACACCGCAGGACGCGCGAGGCCCGGAGCCGGTTGAAACCCGCCGCCGCCGGCTGCTTTATCGCAGCTGGTATTGCGGGATCAAGGAGATGGATCTGCTGATGGGCAGTTTCGCCAAGACCCATCTGCCGACCATGACCGAAGCCCAGCTCGACAGCTACGAGGCGCTGCTGGGCATGAATAATGATCCGGTGGTCTATGAGTGGATCATCGGCCGCTCGGAGCCGCCGCCGGGTATGCATTCCGACGTTCTCGACATGCTGCGCAACTTTAAATTCGCCGATTTACGATCTTGAAATCCCTAAAGGACGCTCTGCTCGCCCCGCGCCGGACCGCGCTGTTCGGGGCGCCCGCCGGCTATGACGCCCTGCTGCTCGCCCGCTTGGCGCGGGAGGCGGGCGGGCGCGGCCTCGTGCATGTCGCGACCGACGATGCGCGCCTCGCCATGCTGGCGGAGAGCCTGAGTTTCTTCGCCCGCGATTGCGACATATTGAGCCTGCCGGCCTGGGATTGCCTGCCCTATGACCGGGTGTCGCCGAACGGCGATATCCTCGGCCGCCGGGTGGATGCGCTGACAAGGCTGTTGCAGCCGGTCGAGGCCAAGGGCGGGCGCATCCTGCTGACCACGGTCAGCTCGATCCTGCAAAAAGTGCCGGCGCGCATCGCCTTTTCGCAATCGGTGCTGTCGGTGAAGGTCGGCCAGCGCGTCGAGGTCGACGATCTGGTGGCGTTCTTCGTGCGCAATGGCTATGTCCGCGCCGATACGGTGCGCGAGGCCGGCGAATACGCCGTGCGCGGCGGCATCGTCGATGTGTTCCCCTCGGGCGCGCCGGAACCGCTGCGCATCGATCTGTTCGGCGACGAGGTGGAGGGCATCCGCAGCTTCGATCCGGTCAGCCAGCGCACCATCGGCAAGGAAAAATCGATCCTGTTCAAGCCGGTCGGCGAGGTTTTCCTGGACGAGGAATCGATTCAGCGCTTCCGCAACGGCTATCGCCAGGCGTTCGGCGCGGAAACCGGCGGCGACCCGCTATATGAGGCGATCAGCGCCGGCCGCCGGCATATGGGCATGGAACACTGGCTGCCCCTGTTCCATGACCGGCTGGAGACGCTGTTCGATTACGCGCCGCAGGCCGCCTTCACCTTCGACCATCAGGCGCAGGACGCCATCGAAGGCCGGCTCGACCTGATCAACGAATATTACGAGGCCCGACGCAGCATGCAGCGCGCCTCAGGGCAGCGCGGCACCGGGGTGGAGGAGGGGCAAGTCTACAAGCCCTTGCCGCCGGGCCACCTGTATCTCATGGGCGAGGCGCTGCCGAAGCTGCTGGCGGTGCGCGCCAGCGCCTATCTGTCGCCCTTCGCCCCGCCGGAGGCGGAGAAGGACGAAACCGGCCGTCTCATTGCCGATGCCGGCGGCCGGGTCGGCCATGATTTCGCCGAGGCGCGGGCGCGGCCGGACATCAATCTCTACGACGCCGTGCGCGACGCCATCAAGGCGGAGCAGGATAGCGGCCGCCGGGTCGCCATCGCCGCCGTCACCGCCGGCTCGCGCGACCGCCTGTCCGGCCTGCTGCGCGAGCATGGCATAGAGGGTCTAACGCCGGTCGAGAGCTGGCCGGAGCTGGAGAAGCTGGACCGCGGCGCCGTGGCGCTGACGGTGATGGGGGTGGAGCGCGGTTTCACCACCGAGGGCGTCGCGGTCATCGCCGAACAGGACATATTGGGCGAGCGGCTGTCGCGCCCGGCCAAGCGCAAGCGCAAGGCGGACGCCTTCATCGCCGAAGCCTCGACCCTGGCGGAAGGCGATCTGGTCGTGCATGTCGAGCACGGCATCGGCCGCTATGACGGGCTGATCACGCTGGAGGTCGGCGGCGCGCCGCACGATTGCCTGCGGCTGCTCTATGCCGGCGGCGACAAGCTGTTCGTGCCGGTGGAGAATATCGACACGCTGTCGCGCTACGGCTCCGAGGATGCCGGCGCGCAGCTCGACAAGCTGGGCGGCGTCGGCTGGCAGGCGCGCAAGGCGCGCGTAAAGCAGCGCATCCGCGAAATGGCGGAAAAGCTGATCCGCGTCGCCGCCGAGCGCCAGTTGAAGAAGGGCGAGCCGGTCACCCCGCCGGAGGGGCTGTTCGACGAATTCTGCGCCCGCTTCCCCTATTCGGAGACCGACGACCAGCTCCGCGCCATTGAGGAGGTGCTGGAGGATATGGCGTCGGGCCGGCCGATGGACCGGCTGGTCTGCGGCGATGTCGGCTTCGGCAAGACCGAGGTGGCGCTGCGCACCGCCTTCGTCGCCGCGATGGCCGGCATGCAGGTCGCCGTGGCGGTGCCGACGACACTGCTGGCGCGCCAGCATTTCCGCACTTTCCGCGACCGTTTCCAGGGCCTGCCGGTGACCGTGCGCCAGCTTTCCCGCATGGTGACGGCGAAAGAGGCGACGGAGACCAAGAAGGGCCTGGCCGACGGCAGCGTGGACATTGTTGTCGGCACCCATGCGCTGCTGGCCAAGAGCGTCAGCTTCAACCGGCTGGGCCTGATGATCGTCGATGAGGAGCAGCATTTCGGCGTGGCCCAGAAGGAGCGGCTGAAGGAGTTCCGCGCCAACATCCACGTGCTGACCCTGACCGCGACGCCGATTCCGCGCACCTTGCAGATGGCGCTGTCCGGCGTGCGCGAGATGAGCATCATCGCCACCCCGCCGGTCGACCGCCTGGCGGTGCGCACCTTCGTAATGCCCTATGACGGGGTGATCATCCGCGAGGCGATCATGCGCGAGCATTATCGCGGCGGGAAATGCTTCTATGTCTGCCCGCGCCTGGAGGATCTGGGCCGGGTTTCCGAGCGGCTGCGCAATCTGGTGCCGGAATGCAAGATCGCCGTCGCCCACGGCCAGATGCCGCCGACCGAGCTGGAAAACGTCATGACCCAGTTCACCGACGGGGCCTATGACATCCTGCTGTCGACCAACATCGTCGAATCCGGCCTGGATATTCCGTCGGCCAACACGCTGATCATCCACCGCGCCGACATGTTCGGCCTGGCCCAACTCTATCAGCTACGCGGTCGGGTCGGTCGTTCGAAAACAAGGGCGTACGCCTATATGACGCTGCATCCTCATAAGAAGCTGACGCCGAATGCGGTGCGTCGGCTGGAGGTAATGCAGACGCTGGACACGCTGGGCGCCGGCTTTACCCTGGCTTCCTACGATCTCGACATCCGCGGCGCCGGCAACATGCTGGGCGAGGAGCAATCCGGCCATATCAAGGAAGTCGGCGTCGAGCTGTATCAACATCTGCTGGAGGAGGCGATTGCCGAGCTGCGCAGCGGCGTCAGCGAGGATGGCCCTGCCGCCGAGGAGTGGACCCCGCAGATCGCCATCGGTATGCCGGTATTGATTCCAGAGGCTTACGTGTCGGACTTGAGCGTTCGACTGAATCTCTACCGACGCATCGCCACGCTGATCGACCGGCAGGAGATCGACAGCTTCGCGGCCGAAATGATCGACCGTTTCGGCCCGCTGCCGGAGGAAGTCGAGAATCTGCTGCAGACCGTGGCGATCAAGCGGCTGTGCCGCCAGGCCGGCATCGACAAGGTGGATGCCGGACCGAAGGGGGCCGTGGTGTCGTTCCGCAACAATAATTTCGCCAACCCGGCCGGGCTGGTGCATTTCATCTCCAAGCAGGCCGGCAGCGTTCAGCTTCGCCCCGACCACAAGCTGGTCTGCAAGCGTCCCTGGGGCCAGCCCGACAAGCGCGTCGCCGGCCTCAACCACCTGCTGGGCGAATTGGTGAAGATCGCTGCTTGAGGCAGAGGCTGCCCGATGCTTCGAGACGTCCCTTCGGGGCTCCTCAGCAT
>NZ_LPXN01000142.1 GCF_001618175.1 Oceanibaculum pacificum
CCCTGGATTGCCGGGTCAAGCCCGGCAATGACAATAAGAGGAGTCCTACTCCCCGATCTCCTTCGCCGCGGCGCGCTTGTGGGCCAGCAAGGCCATCAGGCGGCGGTCGCGCCAGGCCTGGCGGTCGCCCAGCCGGTCGGCGGGCAGGGCGTCGCGGCGCTCGGATTCCAGCGCGTCGCGCAGGGGCTCGTCCCAGCGGCGCGGGGTCGCCTGCATCTCCTGCATATCCCAATACATCGGGGCGTAGCGGTCGATGTAATCGGCGATGCCGCCCGGCGCGTTCAGGTCGATGGTCTCGAACGGCCCCATAAAGGCCCAGCGCAGGCCCAGCCCGTCCTTGATCGTCTTGTCGACATCCTCGGCCGAGGCATAGCCGTCTGCGACCAGCTTGAAGGCCTCGGCCAGCAAGGCGCCCTGCAACCGGTTCAGGATGAAGCCCGGCACTTCCCTGCGCACCAGGATCGCCGACATGCCGGCGGCATCGTGCAGCGCGCGGGCGCGGTCCACCACGGCCGGATCGGTCCAGGGCGCGGGCGACAGCTCGACGATGGGCACCAGATGCGGCGGGTTCGCCGGATGCGCCACCAGGCAGCGCGCCCGGCCCGGCAGAGTCTCGGTGAACAGCGAGGCGCGGATGTTGGAGGAGGAGGAGGCGAGGATGGCGGCGGGATCGGCGATGCGGTCCAGCGCGGCGAAGATTTCCTGCTTCGCCTCCACCGTCTCGCGCACATTCTCCTGCACATAGGCGACGCCGGCCAGCGCCTCCTCCAGCGTCGCCGCCGTGGATATCCGCGCCTGCGCCGCCGCCGGATCGTCCAGCAGGCCATTGTCGCGCAGATCGTGCAGGGCGGTCTCGATCAGCCCCAGCGCCGCCTCCAGCGCCGGCTGGCTGACATCGTACAGTTTCACCGCATGCCCGGCGCGGGCGAAGCAGATCGCCCAGGCCCATCCGATCAGGCCGGCGCCGATGACGGCGACGGCATCCTTGGTTCCTCCGCTCATGGCTCGCTTTCTTGTTTGGTGGGTATCGAGCAAGTGCCTGGATGCTAAACCGCCCGGCCGCGGCCACACAACAGCGCACGCTCGGAAGACACGATGGAAGACGACGGCCGGGCAAAGAAAAAGGGGCCCGAAGGCCCCTTGTCGCATCTGGCGCGCCGCGCCGCCGGTCAATCCTCGGCGGGCTTGCTGTGCAGCTGAATGTAGTTTTGCAGGCCCATGCGGCCGATCATTTCCAGATGGGTTTCGAGGAAGTCGATATGCTCCTCCTCGCTCTCCAGAATATCGACCAGCAATTCACGGCTGCCATAGTCGCGCACGCTCTCGCAATGCTGGATGGCGTCGCGCAAATCCGGGATGCCCGCCTGCTCCAGCTTCAGGTCGCATTCGAGGAGTTCCGTGACATCCTCGCCGATCATCAGCTTGCCGAGATCCTGCAAGTTGGGCAGGCCTTCGAGGAACAGAATCCGCTCGATCAGCTTGTCCGCATGCTTCATCTCGTCGATGGATTCCTCGTATTCCTTCTTCGCGAGATAATCGATGCCCCAATTGCGGAGCATCCGCGAATGCAGGAAGTACTGGTTGATCGCCGTCAGCTCGTTGAACAGAATCTTGTTCAGATGCTGAATAACCTTCGCATCGCCCTTCATCGCGCACTCCACCGGCCTGTTACTGCATTAGGAACAGGATATACCGCAGTTGGTTCCGGCTGGAAAGCGGGTTGGGACAGAAAATCCCAATAAAATCAAAGATTAACGGAGAGTGATAATCAATAACAAAGCAACCGCGACTTAGTCGCCGCCGGCCATCGCCCCCGCTATCGTCAAGGCCGGCTGCAGGCCAAGGCCCAGCGGCGCGGCATTAGACGCGGCGCGGCGCTCGCCCAGCATGTCGCAGATGGTCGTCCGGCAGCGCCCGCATTGCGGCTGGCTGCCGCAGGCGCGGTAGACCTGGCCTACGGTCGCGGCCCCGTCTTCGATGACGGCGCGCACGCGGCGGTCGCTGATCGCATTGCAGATGCAGACATACATATGTTCGGCGCTCCGGCTGCGGACGCCCATCATATGCTGCGAGCGAGAATGACTGTCAATAAGATTGCGAATCATTCCGAGACACGGTCCGGTTGACGACAGCGACCCATTTCCATCGGTTTATCGGTGGATAACGTCGCGCTAAGATGGGCCTTCCGTTCGAGAGGAATGCGCCATGAGCTTCGCCCCCCTCCTCGCCGCCCCGCTGCCCATCCAGCTGCATGCCTGGACGGCGATGGCGGCGTTTCTCTTGGGCCTCGCGGTGCTGGCGCGGCCCAAGGGCACGGCCACGCACAAGGCGATGGGCCGCATCTGGGTGGCGCTGATGCTGGTGGTGGCGATTTCCGCCTTCTGGATTCACGAGTTGAACCAGTTCATGGGCTTCAGCTGGATTCATCTGCTATCGATCGTCACCTGCTACACGCTGTTCATGGCAATTCTCCATATACGGCGCGGCAATGTGCAGGCACACCGCTACAACATGCTGGCGACCTTCCTGGGCGCGCTGGTGATCGCCGGGCTTTTCACCTTCCTGCCGGGCCGGATCATGCATCGGGTGATGTTCGGCGGCTGAAAGCCTCGAACTCGCCGGCAATCTGCGCTAGGTAGGCGGGGTGATTCCGACAGACGGAGGCCCGTTTTGCCCTTCCCCGCCCGCCCCTTGCTGGTCCTGTCGCTGCTGCTGGCGGCCCTGCCGGCCGCCGCCCAATCGCACGAACCGCTGCGCTGCATCCCGAAGCCGCGCCTGTCCTCCACCCTGGAGCAGGTGACCCTGACCGGGGCTGAGCGGGACAGGTTCGTGGAACGCTATAATAGCGATGGCGAGAAAACGAATTTCGATCCCGACACAGTGCTGCTGACGCGCTATCCCGGCATGCAGGTCTGGACCATCCTGCTGCTGCGCGATAATTGCGTCATCCAGCACCACGAGGTATCCGACGCCACGATCCAGCGGCTGCGCGGCTAGCGTGGCCCCATTAAGCTAGCGTGGCCAAGTGACGATGTGGTCTTCCAGATCGTCCTCCTCGACCAGCTGCTCCGGGATCACCCGGTGGCGCACCGACATGCCGGCCTTGTGCACGCTGTCGCGCTCGCCGGAGACCAGCGGGTGCCACCAGGCCAGCGGCTTGCCTTCATGCAGCAGCCGGTAGGCGCAGCTCGACGGCATCCAGGGCAGATGCTCCAGCGTGCCCGGCGACAGCACCACGCAGCCCGGCACCAGCCGGTTGCGGCGCTTATAGTCGGTGCAGCGGCAACTGGCCGTATCGAGCAGCTTGCAGGACACGTCGGTGTAGTCGACCGCGCCGCTATCCTCGTCCAGCAGCTTCAGCAGGCAGCATTTGCCGCAGCCGTCGCAGAGCGATTCCCACTCCGCCTTGGTCATTTCCTTCAGCGACTTGCGCCGCCAGAACGGTTCCTGCTGGTCCATCGCCGCACCATAGGCGCTCGGTTCGCGCGCCGCCACACCGGATCGACCGGATCGTCAGCCGCTGGCCGGATGGCAGGCGCGGCAAATTGCTGCTAGTCTCCATCATCGCCTGCTGATGAAAGGAGCGCGGATGCGCGCAGCCAGGACGCTCGCCCTCGCCCTTCTCGCCTCGATGCTGGCGGCGTCGCCGGCGCATGCGGCGAAACGCTTCACCGGCAGCGACGCGCTGGCCCAGGCCGGAGCCTATATCTCGGCCAATCTGAAATATCCCGAAGGCTATTACGATCCCGGCCGGCTGGCGGTGCAGCTGGTCGAGGTCTATCGCGGGGCCTTCATGTCGAATGTGCGGTTTCGTCCCAGCCTCGGCCATCAGGTGGTGCTCAGCAAGGGGCTGAACGCCTTCGACACGATGGAGGATAGCTGGTGCGCCGATTTCCGCCTGACGGTGGAGCGCTTCAGCCAGCAAAGCCTGAAGGACCTCGCCGAGGGCGCGATAGGGCCGTTGCGGATCGACAGCAGCGACAGCGTCATGGGCAGCATCTGCGTGCGCCATGCCGGCGATGTGACGGTGGATATCCGCAGCCTGACGCTGCAGCAGACCGGCGGCGACCGGGTCGCCTTCAACCGGCCCTTCGGCTTCGGCGGCGCCGGCGGCGACGAGGGCGGCCGCTAAGAAGGGTCAACGACCGCGTTTCCCGCATGACGCCCCCTTGGATTTCGCAGCAAGCCTAATGTTGCAATGGACCCGTCGAGCGCGTATTTCAACGGGTCTTACTTTAACCACGCCTTTGAAAAACGGGAGTCCATCATGGGCTACAGAGTTGCGGTTGTCGGCGCCACGGGAGCGGTCGGGCACGAGATGCTCACCACCCTGGCCGAGCGTAACTTCCCGGCCGACGATGTCGTCGCGCTTGCATCCGAGCGTTCGGCCGGGCAGCAGGTATCGTTCGGCGAAGAGAAAACCCTGAAGGTCCAGAATCTGGACACATACGACTTCAAAGGCATCGATATCGCGCTGTTCTCGCCGGGGGCGAAAGTCTCCGCCGTGCATGCGCCGCGTGCCGGCAAGGCCGGCGCGGTCGTGATCGACAATACCTCGCAGTTCCGCATGGACCCGGACGTGCCGCTGATCGTGCCGGAGGTGAACCCGCAGGCGATCGCCGGTTACACCAAGCGCAACATCATCGCCAATCCGAACTGCTCGACCATCCAGATGGTCGTCGCGCTGAAGCCGCTGCATGACCGCTTCAAGATCAAGCGGGTGATCGTCTCCACCTACCAGTCGGTCTCCGGCGCGGGCAAGGAGGGCATGGACGAGCTGTTCAGCCAGACCCGCGGCATCTATGTGAACGATACGCCGACCAAGGAAGTCTTCACCAAGCAGATCGCCTTCAACGTCATCCCGCATATCGACATGTTCATGGATGACGGCTCGACCAAGGAAGAGTGGAAGATGCGGGTCGAGACCAAGAAAATCCTCGATCCCGCCATCGAGGTGTTCGCCACCTGCGTGCGCGTGCCGGTCTTCGTCGGCCATGCCGAGGCGATCACCATCGAGACCGAGAAGCCGATCGACGAGAACGAGGCCCGCAATATCCTGCAGAACGCGCCGGGCGTCACCGTGGTCGACCACCGCGCCGCCGAAGGCTATGTCACCCCGCAGGAATGCGCCGGCGAGGACGCGGTCTATATCAGCCGCATCCGCAAGGACCCGACCGTGAAGAACGGCCTGGCCTTCTGGTGCGTCGCCGACAATCTGCGCAAGGGCGCTGCCCTGAACGCCGTGCAGATCGCCGAAACGCTGATCCAGTCGCATTTGCGCAAGGCCGCCTGATAGGCCTGGCCTTCAACCAGCCCGGAACGCAGCCCCGCCCCATGGCGGGGCTGTTTTCGTTTGCGGTCGCACACATATGTGCGAAACTGCCTGCCGTGGATGGAAATGAATTCCTGCGCCGTGTCCGGCGGATTGCCGAGAGCGAAGGCTGGGCCGTAAGGCTGGATGAACGGCATGGCAAGGGCAGTCATGCCCGGCTTCATGTCGGTGACAAATTCACCACGCTGAAGGATCGGCGCAAGGAGATTGGCGAGGGCTTGCTGATGGCGCTGTGCCGCCAGCTTGGTATCGACCCCAAGCGCCTGAAACGAGGAGAATGATCGTGTTGCTGGAATACCCCGCCACACTGGCCCCCCAGGAGGATGGTTCGATCCTGGTGCGCTTCCGGGATGCGCCGGAAGCGCTGACCGAGGTGGGGGACGAAAGCGCCGCCGAGGCGGAAGCCGCCGATGCGCTGATCGCTGCGCTGGGCGGCTATATAGAACTCGACCGCCCTATTCCGGCCCCCTCCCCCCCGCGAAAGGGGGAGAGGATGATCGCCTTGCCGGCGCTGATCGCCGCCAAGCTCGCCCTCTATGTTGCGTTGAAGGAAGCCGGTTTGTCGCGGGTGGAGCTGGCGCGCCGCATGGATGTATCGGAAAATACCGTGCGCCGGCTGCTCGATCTCGACCACCGCTCGCATATCGATGGGATCGAGGCTGCGCTTACCCTGCTGGGACGCCGGCTGGTGATCGACAGCCGCAGCGCCGCCTGATCAGCCGGAGACCTTGCAGGCCTTGCTGATTTCCTCATAGGCCTTGGTGAAGCCGTTCAGGGAATAGGTGTCGGTCGTCGGCGTGCCGCGCGAGGATTTGCCCTTCACCACCATGCTGGCGCCCTTCT
The DNA here is from genome assembly GCF_001618175.1 of Oceanibaculum pacificum. Classification (GTDB taxonomy): domain Bacteria; phylum Pseudomonadota; class Alphaproteobacteria; order Oceanibaculales; family Oceanibaculaceae; genus Oceanibaculum; species Oceanibaculum pacificum. The sequence goes on from NZ_LPXN01000142.1 coordinate 6,176, forward strand.
TCATGGCGTCGACGATTGCCTTGTCGTCGGCCGCCGTTGCGGCCCAGGCGTGATCGTCCACGGTGAACAGCTTGTAGCTGGAGGAACCGATGGCGAGGCCGGTTTCGCTGCCATCGGCATATTGGTAGCCGGCGACCACGCTGACCACGCCGACGGTCTTCTTCGCCGGCCGGTGGGTAACCAGCGTGTAGATCTTGCCCCGGCTGTTGTAATCGCCCTCGTCCTTGGTCGGCTCGCTGACGATGTAGCAGACCAGCCCGCCATCTTCCTGATAGGTGAAGGCGCTCCAGGCACTGTATGTGCCGATCTGCTTGGGCTGCTGGGCGAAGGCTGCCCCTCCCGACAGAAGGGCGGGAGCGGCGACGGCCGCGGCGCAGCAAAAAGTGAGGATGCGCGTCAGTCTCATCATGGCGGGTAACCTAATCGAGTGCGGGAAGCCTGCCAACCCAGGATCACGGCGCAGGAGCGATTGGATGCGGTTCTAAGCGGAAAATCGAACATTTTTGGGGCAGCGCTGATCCGCCCGCGAGCGGTCTTCGTAGAAGGTCACTGTGGAAGCAAACATCGATATACACACGCAAACGTGTCGTCGCCTCGGGCCGGTTCAGCTTGTGAGCCGGTTGGCCGGCCCTTTAAATAAAGGCGCTGTCCAGAAGGGCGCGAAGCGTAAGCGTGAGATGAGGTCGATGTCGGCACAGGTCTGCGAGGAATTATTGGTTGCCGTCGGACGGAACCGGGACAGGGACGCCTTTGCGGCCCTGTTCGCGCATTTCGCCCCCCGGCTGAAGACCTATCTGGTGCGCATCGGCGCCGGCGGCGAGATGGCCGACGAGGTGGTCCAGGAAGCGATGCTGGTGGTGTGGCGGCGGGCCGAGACGTTCGACCCCTCCCAGGCCAGCGCCAGCACCTGGATATTCACCATCGCGCGCAACAAGCGCATCGATGCGTTACGCCGGGTGCGCCGGCCGCAGATCGACCCGGAGGACCCCGCCCTGGTGCCCGACGCACCGAAGGCGGCCGACGAGGCGATGGCCGATTCGCAGCGTGCGGACGCTGTGAAGCGGGTTCTGACGACGCTTCCCGAAGAACAGGCGAGCCTGCTGCGGCAGGCCTATTTCGAGGATAAGTCGCACAGCACGATCGCGGCGGAGAGCGACCTGCCCCTGGGGACGGTGAAATCGCGCATCCGCCTTGCCCTGGACAAGCTTCGCCAGGGTTTGCAGAAAGAGTCGATTTAGAGATGCAGCACCATTTGAACGACGAATATCTGATGGATTACGCGGCCGGCAGCGCCAGCCAGCCGCTGAGCCTTCTGGTTGCAACCCATCTGGCCCTCTGCCCGGAATGCCGGGCCAAGGTCGCCGCCTATGAAGCGCTGGGCGGCGCGCTGCTCGACAGCGCCGCCCCCAGCGCCGTCGCGCCTGACTTGCTGCAATCGGTGCTGGACCGGCTCGACGAGCCGACGGCGCCGGAGAGCCGCATCCGCCGCCAGCCACAGGTCTTCGACGAGACGACCCGCCGGCTGATCCCGGAACCGCTGCGCAGCCATCTTGGCGCAAGCCTGGACGCGCTGGCCTGGTCATCGATTGGCCGCGGGGTGCATCAGGTCGAGCTCGACATTGGCGGGGCCGAGGGCTTCAAGACCCGGTTCTACCGTATCCGCGGCGGATGCGGCGTGCCGCAGCACACGCATGACGGCAGCGAACTGACCCTGGTGCTGGGCGGCAGCTTCAGCGACGGCATTGGCCGTTTCGGTCGGGGCGATGTCAGCATCGCCGATGGCGATGTGGTGCACCAGCCAATCGCCGATCCGGGGGACGATTGCTATTGCCTGGCGATCACCGATGGCCCGCTGAAACTTACCGGCCCGGTCGGCCGCTTCCTGAACATCTTTATGCGTTACTAGGCATCCCCCTGCCGTAACGCATAGCGCCGTGCCATTCCCCTCTCCGGCACGGCGCACTCTTCCTCCTGGCTCTACCCGTCCACCTTGCCGAGCAGCTCCTCCACCTTCGGCAGGATGCGCTCGACGATGATGGCCACCCCCTCCTTGTTGGGATGGATGCCGTCGCCCTGATTCATCTGCCTTTCGGCGGCGACGCCCTCCAGAAAGAACGGGTAGAAAACGACGTCATGCTTCTCGCTCAGCCGGTCATAGGCGGCCTTGAAGGCGTCGCCATATTCCTTGCCGTAATTCGGCGGGGCCAGCATGCCGGCCAGCAGCACGGGCACGCCCTCCTTCTCGAAGCGGGTCAGGATGGCGTCGAGATTGCTGTAGAGCTGTTCCGGGGCCAGGCCGCGCATGCCGTCATTGGCCCCCAACTCGACGATGGCGGCGTCCGGCTTCTCGGCCAGCGCCCAGTCGAGCCGCGCCAGCCCGCCGGCCGTGGTGTCGCCGGACACCCCGGCATTCGCCACCCGCACATCGTGCCCCTTGGCTTTCAGCGCCGCTTCGAGCTGGGCGGTGAAGGATTCCTCCGCCGGCAGGCCATAGCCGGCCATCAGGCTGTCGCCCAACCCCAGCAGCACGGTCTCCGCCCTGGCTGACGCGGCGCTCGCGAGGCTTGACGCCAGCCCCAGGGAAACGGCCAGCGCCAGCGACGGAATCAGCCGCCGGCCTGCGTTGAATATCCGAGCGGCCGGGCCATATCGAAGGCTGTTGTTCAAGCGGTCGAGGAAGCCGCCGGCAACGCCCACCGGGCTTCCCCCTTCGTTCTGGAAACAGCAGGTATTCGACATGACTTCCTTCTCCTCGACGGGCTCATCGGGCCGGGCGGCGCCCTTGATCGAGCTGGCCCAGGTGCAGCTTAACTTGAGAAGCGGGGCGGGCGAGGTCAACATCCTGCGCGGAATTGACCTGACGGTGCCGGCCGGCGAGAGCATCGCCATCGTCGGTCCCTCGGGGGCGGGCAAATCCACCCTGATGATGCTGATGGCCGGGCTGGAGCGGCCCAGCAGCGGCAAGGTGGTCGTCGCCGGGCAGGATCTCGGCCGCATGAGCGAGGATCAGCTTGCCCTGTTCCGCCGCGCCAAGGTCGGCATCGTGTTCCAGGCCTTCCGCCTGGTGCCGACCATGAGCGCCCTGGAGAATGTCGCCATTCCGCTGGAGCTGGCCGGATCGGCCGACGCCTTCGAGCGCGCCGAGGAAGGGTTGCGCGCGGTCGGGCTGGGCCACCGCCTCACGCATTATCCCGACCAGCTTTCCGGCGGCGAACAGCAGCGCGTGGCACTGGCCCGCGCCTTTGTCGCCGGCCCCGCCCTGCTACTGGCGGACGAACCGACCGGCAATCTGGACGGCACCACCGGCGAGCAGGTGATCGAGCTGATGTTCAGCCTGAAGGCCCGCTACGGCACCACGCTGGTGCTGATCACCCACGATCTCGATTTGGCGCGGCGCTGCGACCGCATGGTGCATCTGGCCGATGGCCGGGTCAGCGCCGACGAGCGCACCGCCGCCGCCGCCCTTCGCCCGGCCGCCAACGCATGAGCCCGATCTGGCTGACTTTAGCGCGGCGCGAGCTGCGCGGCGGGCTGAAGGGCTTCCGCATCTTCCTGGCCTGCCTGATGCTGGGCGTCGCCGCCATCGCCGGCGTCGGCTCGGTCGCCGATTCGCTGCTGGCGGGCTTGCGCGCCGACGCCCGCAACATTCTGGGCGGCGATATCGACATCGAATCCGTCCACCGGCCGATCACCGACGACGCGCTGGCCTATCTGCGCGGGCAGGGGTCGGTCTCGCTGGTCACCGACATGCGCTCAATGGCGCGCAACCCGAATGGCGATCAGCGCACGCTGGCCGAGTTGAAATCGGTCGATGGGGCCTATCCGCTGGTCGGCTCCCTGGCGCTGGAACCGGACATGCCGGTCGCCGCCGCGCTGGAGAATCGCGGCGGCGTCTGGGGCGCCGCCATCGACGCCAATCTGCTCGACCGGCTGGATGTCGCCCTGGGCGACCGCATCCGCATCGGCGAGCTGGATGTGGAAGTCCGCGCCACCATCGCCCTGGAGCCGGACCGCGCGGTCAGCTTCGCCAGCTTCGGGCCGCGGGTGATGATCGCCAATGCGGCATTGCCCGAGACCGGCCTGGTGCAGCCCGGCACGCTGATCGAGTATAATTACCGCCTCACCCTGCCCTCCGGCGTGAACCGCGACGCCTGGATGGCGGAATATCGCCAGCTCTACGCCAACGAGAATGGCTGGCGGGTGCGCGGCGTCGACCAGGCCGCCCCCGGCCTGCGCCGCTTCATCGACCGCATCGCGCAATTCCTGACGCTGGTTGGCCTGACCGCGCTGCTGGTCGGCGGCGTCGGCGTCGGCAATGCGGTGAAGAGCTATCTGGAAGGCAAGACCGCGACCATCGCCACGCTGAAATGCCTGGGGGCCGAAGGGCAGACCGTGTTCCGCGCCTATCTGGCGCTGGTGATGATCCTGGCGGCCGGCGGCATCCTGGCCGGGCTGGTCGTCGGCGCGCTGCTGCCCTTCGCGGCCGCCGCCGTGCTGAACCAGCTGCTGCCGGTGAAAGTGGTGGCCGCGCTCTATTGGGGGCCGCTGGGCCTGGCCACCCTGTTCGGGCTGCTGACGGCGCTGGCCTTCTCGCTCTGGCCGCTGGCGCGGGCGATGGAGATCAAGCCCGCCGCCCTGTTCCGCCAGCTCACGGCGGCCGATGGCGGCGCGCCGCGCCTGCCCTATCTGCTGGCGCTGGGCGTATCGGGCATCGCGCTGGCGGCGCTGGCCATCTTCTCCTCCAGCGACCGGCTGCTGGCCGGCTGGTTCGTCGCCGGCTCGCTGGGCGCGGTGATCGTCTTCCTGGGGGCCGCCTGGCTGCTGATGAAGGGCGTCGGCGCGGTCGGCCGGCCAAAGCGCCCGACGCTGCGCCTGGCGCTGGCCAATCTGCATCGGCCGGGCGCGCCGACCTCCAGCATCGCGCTATCGCTGGGGCTGGGGCTGACGGTGCTGATCGCCGTGGCCTTGACGCAGCAAAACATGTCGCGCCAGGTGACCGAGAACCTGCCGGAGCAGGCCCCCAGCTATTTCTTCATCGATATCCAGCCCAACCAGGTGTCGCAGTTCCAGCAGATCGTCGATGACGTGCCGGGCGTCTCCAACGTTGAGCGCACGCCGATGGTGCGCGGCCGCATCGCCCGGATCAACGGCGTGCCGGGCGACCAGGTGGCGGTCGATCCGGAAGTGCGCTGGGCGCTGCGCGGCGACCGGGGCCTGACCTACGCCGCCGAACCGATGCCGGGCGCGCAGATCGTCGCCGGCGACTGGTGGCCGGCGGATTATCAGGGCCCGCCGCTGATCTCGCTGGATGCCGAGATCGCCGCCGGCTTCGGCGTCGGCATCGGCGACCAGCTCACCGTCAATGTGCTGGGGCGGGAGATCACTGCCACGATCCATAATCTGCGCCGCATCGACTGGGGCACCTTGTCGATCAATTTCGTCATCGTCTTCGCGCCGGGCACGCTGGAGGCGGCCCCGCATTCCATCATCGCCACGGTGAACACGGACGGGCCGGTGGCGGAGGAAGCGGTGCAGCGCGCCGTCACCGATGCGCTGCCGAACGTGAACGCAATCCGCGTGAAGGACGCGCTGGAGGCGGCGAACCGTATCCTGCAGGCGGTCGGCAGCGCGGTGCGCATCACCGCCTCGGTCGCCATCCTGGCCGGCACGCTGGTGCTGGGCGGGGCGGTGGTCGCCGGCCATCACCGGCGGGTCTATGACGCCGTTGTGCTGAAGGTGCTGGGGGCGACCCGGCGCAACGTGATCGGCGCGTTCCTGCTGGAATACGGGCTGCTGGGCATCATGATCGCCGCCATCGCGGCGGTGGTCGGCACAATCGCCTCCTGGGCGGTGCTGACCTTCGTCATGAAGTCCGACTTCGTGTTCGCCCCCGGAGCCGTGATTTGGACATCATTGCTGTGTACCCTGATCACCGTTGTCTTCGGCCTTTTCGGCACGTGGCGGGCGCTCGGCCAGAAGGCCGCTCCGCTGCTGCGCAACGAGTAGAGCCCGCTCCGGAGGCGCCCATGTTCCGCCTGCTGCTTGCATCCGCCCTGCTGCTTGTCGCCGCCGGCTTGCCCGCCCGGGCCGAATCCCCGGTCGCCCCCCTGGACGCCCCGGTCGAGAGTCTGCGGGAGGGGGCGATAACGATCATGGAGGCGCTGCGCGGCATCGTCGAGGAGATGCAGCGCTATGGCGTGCCCTATCTCGACGACAAGGGCAACATCGTCATCCCGCGCAGCGAGGAGCCGCCGCGCAAACGCGCGCCCGCTCCAGAAAGCAATCCGGAGACCCTGACGCTGTAAAGAAGGCGGCGCTTGCCACCTTGCCCTTCGAGACGCCGCGCACAGAACGCAAGAACGGGCGCCCCGCTCCCTCAGGGCGCCCGTTCTTTTCTGGGCCGCCTCAGATGTAGTAGGAGGCCAGCGGCTTGAAGCCGTTGAAGGCGACGGCCGAGTAGGTCGTCGTGTAGGCCCCGGTGGAGCCGATGCGCACCCGGTCGCCGATGGCGAGGTCGAGCGGCAGCTTGTACTCCTCCTTCTCGTACAGCACGTCGGCACTGTCGCAGGTCGGGCCGGCCAGCACCACGGCCTCGCCCTCGGCGGTCAGATCGCGGTCAAAGGTCAGCGGGTACTTGATCGCCTCGTCCATCGTCTCGGCCAGGCCGCCGAACTTGCCGATGTCGAGATAGACCCAGCGCTTCGTCTCGCTCGCCGACTTGCGCGAGATCAGGACCACCTCGGACTCGATGACGCCGGCATTGCCGACCATGCCGCGGCCCGGCTCGATGATCGTCTCCGGGATACGGTTGCCGAAATGGTTGCGCATCGAATCGGCGATCGCCTGCCCGTAATCGGCCGGGGTCGGCATGTCCTTCATGTAGCGGGTCGGGAAGCCGCCGCCCAGATTGACCATGCGCAGCATGATGCCGCGATGCTCCAGATCCTGGAACAGCTTGGCGCAGGTGGCGATGGCCGCGTCCCACTGCAGCGGGTCGCGCTGCTGCGAACCGACATGGAAGGAAATGCCGTAGGGCACCACGCCCATATCGGCCGCCTTCACCAGCAGGTCGAACGCCATTTCCGGCTCGCAGCCGAACTTGCGCGACAGCGGCCAGTCGGCCCCTTCACCCGAGGTCAGGATGCGGCAGAACACCCGCGCGCCCGGCGCGGATTCGGCGATCTTCGCCAGCTCGGCCTCGCTGTCGAAGGCGAACAGATCGACGCCCAGCGCATGCGCCTTGGCGATGTCCGACTGCTTCTTGATCGTGTTGCCATAGGAGATGCAATCCGGCGTCGCGCCGGCCGCCAAGGCGTCCTGGATTTCGACCACGCTCGCGGTATCGAAATTGGAGCCGAGGCTGTTCAACCGCTGCAGGATCTGCGGGGCCGGGTTCGCCTTCACGGCGTAGAAAATCTTGGCGTCCGGCAGCGCTGCCCGCAGGGCCTGGTAATTCTCCTCGACGACATCCAGATCGACGACCAGGAACGGGGTCTCGACTCGTCGCTCGGCGAGGAAGCGGGCAATCTTTTCGTTCATCTCTCTACTCTCCCAAACCGCTGGTGAGGCGGCGTAAAAAATACGGTTCAGGTACGCAACTCTTCCGTCTTGGTCAGGCGACCAGCACGTTCTTGAACTGCCACGGATCGTCGTAATCGACATCTTCGGCGAACAGCACGCCCCGGCCTTCCAGGGGCGTCCAGTCGCTGTAAGCGCCGACCACCGGGCCGAGATAGGGCATGCAGACTTCGAGCACCCGCTGGAAGTCCATCTCGTCGGGTTCGACGATGCCTTCCTGCGGGTTCTCCATCGCCCAGACCAGGCCGCCGAGAACGGCGACGGTGACCTGCAGCGAGGTGGCGTTGTTGTGCGGGCACAGCTTGCGCGCTTCCCCGATGGAGAGCTGCGAGCCGTACCAGTAAGCGTTCTTCTTATGGCCGGCGAGCAGCACGCCCAGCTCGTCGATGCCGCTGACGACCTCGTCGACGATCAGCCGCTGGTTCGGCTGCTGCTGCCAGTTCTTGCCCGCCAGCTCGTGCACCGACATGACGGCGTCGTCGCACGGGTGATAGGCGTAGTGCACGGTCGGCCGGTAGGTCACCGCCTGGGCCGCGCCGGTCGCTTCCGTCACCGTGAAATAGTCGGCAATCGAGATCGCCTCGCTATGGGTGATGAGGAAGCCGTGGAAATGGCCCTCGGTCGGCGTCCAGGTGCGCACGCGGGTGCTGGCGCCCGGCCGGTTCAGGAAGATCGCGGCATCGCAGCCGAAAGCGTGCCGGCTGGCGTTATACGGCCAGTGCTTCTCGTGCGTGCCCCAGCCCAGCTCGGTCGGCTGCGAGCCTTCCGAGACGAAGCCGTCGATCGACCAGGTATTCACGAACTCGCCGACCTTCTTCGGGTTGTTCGTCACCTGGGTGTCGCGCTCGGCGATGTGGATGACCTTCACGCCGAGCTCCTTGGCGAGTTTGCCCCAGCCCGCGCGGTCGGTCGGCACATCGGCCTTCACGCCGGTATCCTTGGCGATGTTCAGCATCGCCTGCTTCACGAAATGCGACACCAGCCCCGGATTGGCGCCATGGGTGATGACCGCGGTCGGATCCTTGTGGCCCGGCCGGCGCTTCGACAGGAACTCCTCGCGAAGCGCGTAGTTGGAGCGCAGCGAGGGCGGCAGCGAGGTATCGGTATAGCCGCCGACCCAGGGCTCGATGCAGGTGTCGAGATAGAGCGCACCCTTGTCGCGCGCCAGCTCGGCCAGCGCGATGGAGGAGACGTCGACCGACAGGTTCAGCAGAAAGTCGCCCTTGCCGATCTCCTTGCCGACCAGCTCGCGATAATTCTCGCGGGTCACCGGCTCGACACGGAATTCCACGCCATACGCCTCGGCAACCTGCTTGCCCTTCTCCTCGGCGGTGATGATGACGATCTTGTCCTTCGGCATGTCAATGTGCCGCAGGATAAGCGGCAGCACGCCCTGGCCGATGCTGCCGAAGCCAACCATCACGAGTCGCCCGCCGAAAGCGGTATGGCGCGTGTATTCCGTCATTCTCAGTGTATCTCCGTTCCTTGAACTGCGGGGCCGGCTCCTGATCCCGGCCCGCGCGGATTTATCGTTGTCAGGTGAAAGTTCAGGCGACGGCCCGCAGCTTGGGCCGCCGGCCGCCGGCGACATGCAGCGGCGCGGTGAAGGCGGCCGGCTCCTCGCCGGCGCCGGGATGGCCCGGCGTCGCCAGCAGCGGCCCGTCGGCGACCGCCTGGCGGCCGGGACGGCCCACCACATCGCCCAGAAACAGCAAACGCATCGATCCTCGCTCTCTTAACAGCCGGAAATCCGGATCGCCGCCCGCTCGGTGACGATCCAGTCCAGCGCCTCGTCGGTATCCTCGTGCGGCACCACCGGCACTTCCAGCGCCGCGAAGGCGACGCCGACGGCGACCACGCTCTTGCGCGATCGCAGCAGCGCCAGCGTGCGGTCATAGAAGCCGCCGCCATAGCCCAGCCGGTTGCCCGCCTTGTCGAACGCCAGCAGCGGCACCAGCAGATAATCCGGCTCCAGCACCGGCGCATCCTCGCGCGGCACGGGAATGTCCCAAACGCCGCGCGCCATGGCGTCGCCCGGCGCCCAGGCCCGGAAGGTCAGCGGCAGGCCGCGTTTCGGCGTGACCGGCAGGCACAGGCGGTGGCCGTCCCCGGCGAAATGGCGCAGGGCGGGCATCACGTCCAGTTCATCGGCCATCGGCCAGTAGCCGGAGATCACCGCCCCCGCCGGCGGCGGGGCCTCGGCCGCCAGCCGCGCGGCCAGCAATTGGCCCGCCTGCGGCGCATCGCGATGGGCGACGCGCCGCCGCAGCTTGGCGGTGGCGCGCAATTCGGCCTTCGCGTCGTGGATATCCTGCCGCCGCATCAATCGGGCGGACGGAGGGAAAGATGGGCGCTGCCGCCTCGGCCGTCGGTCATATGCTCGTCCTCTCTGGCCCTGCTTACGCAGGTGGGCACCGCGTAACGAAGCCTCGACCTCGACAGAGGCAGTTCCCTGGAGATGAGCATTGGGCCCGGGGACTTCAGCGACCTTGCTCGAACCGCGCAGCAGCCGCCCACTTCTATCTAGGGCCTCTCAAGCGTCGCCGCAATACGCTCTATCCGCTCAGCCATGCCGGCGATGGCCGCGGCGACCTCGGCTTCGGGCAAAGCGCTATTGCCGCCGGCGATTCCGCCGTTCGTCTCCAGGCGCAAATCCTCGATCTCGTCGGCGATCAGCAGGCTGGCCATCACCAGCAACCGGGAATCGCCCACCTGGCCGACCTGCTCGACCAGCCCCGCCACCTTCTCGTCGACCATGGCGGCCAGCTTGATCAGGCGCGATTCCTGCCCATCCTCGCAGGCGATGCGGTAGAAACGGCCATTGATGGACACTTCGACGGAGGCCAAATCAGTTCTCCAGAACCAGCTTCAGGCGGTCGATGGCGCTGTCCAGCCGCTGGGTGACGTTGTTGGTCACCTGCGTCAGCTCGGCATAGCGCGCCTGCATCTCCGCCAGTTCCGCCTGCAGCGCCCCGTTCTGGGCCTCGTTCTGCGCTGCCGGCCGGGGCTGCGCCGCCGCCTGCTCCAGCCGGTCGATGGCCTGGGACAGCCGGCTCATGGCGGCATCGATGGCGGGGCTGCTGGACATGGGCGACGGGCGGTCCTTCGACGGTGGATGACAAATGATCGCGCAAGATAGGCGCGCAGGCCGCCGCCCGTCAACCGAACCGCCTTTCGGGCAGTGTCTCGGTTTGAAACCCGGCCTTCCTGTTCCTCATCTGTCATTGCCGGGCTTGACCCGGCAATCCAGGGGCCGCGTTCCGTGACGTTACAGGCAGGGCACCGCTCCTGGACCCCCGGGTCAAGCCCGGGGGTGACAGACAGCAAGACAGGCCGATCCCGCAGGGCAGGATTCCAAACTGAGACACTACCGCCTTTCGGGAAGGGATCGGCGGCTTTATTCCCGGCGCCGCGCCTCGGATATCAGTAATTTGCGGTGGCCCCAGCCTCCCTGCGGCGCAGCCTTGCGTGAAGGCGGGTTGACGCGGGACGGACGCGGCGGCATTTTCCAGGCGCTCTTGTAAGGCATGATCGCCCCGGACCGGGTCCGGCGCGGGTTTTTCGTATACATAAAACACAGCAGGCCGCCATGACCGTCCAGACCTCCCCGACGATCGCGCATGACCGCATGGCGAACGCCATCCGCGCGCTTTCCATGGATGCCGTCGAGGCGGCGAATTCCGGCCATCCCGGCATGCCGATGGGCATGGCCGACGTGGCCACCGTGCTGTATTCGAAATTCCTGAAATTCGATGCCGCCCAGCCCGGCTGGGCCGACCGCGACCGTTTCGTGTTGTCGGCCGGCCACGGCTCCATGCTGCTCTACTCGCTGCTTTATCTGACCGGCTATCCGGAAATGACCATCGAGCAGATCAGGAATTTCCGTCAACTGGGCAGCATGACCGCCGGCCATCCGGAATATGGCCATGCGCCGGGCATCGAGACCACGACCGGCCCGCTGGGCCAGGGCATCGCCACCTCGGTCGGCTTCGCGCTGGGCGAACGCATCCTGAATGCCCGCTTCGGCAACGATCTGGTCGATCACTACACCTATGTCGTCGCCGGCGATGGCTGCCTGATGGAGGGCATCAGCCAGGAGGCGATCACGCTCGCCGGGCATCTGAAGCTCTCCAAGCTGATCGTGCTGTTCGACGATAATGGCATCTCCATCGACGGCCCGGTCGATCTGACCACCTCGGAAGACCAGCTCGCCCGCTTCAAGGCCGCCGGCTGGGACGTTCAGGCCATCGACGGCCACGACCCGAAGGCCATCGAGGCGGCCATCGCCAAGGCGCGGGCCAGCGATACGCCGTCGCTGATCGCCTGCAAGACCATCATCGGCTATGGCGCGCCGAAGAAGCAGGGCAGCGCCGCCACCCACGGCTCGCCGCTGGGCGCCGAGGAGATCGCCGGCGCGCGCGCCAAGCTGGGCTGGGACTTCCCGCCCTTCGAGATTCCCGAGGATGTGCTGAGCGCCTGGCGCGCCGTGGGCAAGCGCGGCGAGACCGCGCGCCTGGCGTGGCAGGAGCGCGTGGACGATCTCGGCTCCGACATTCAGGAGGAGCTGGATCGCGTGCTGGCCGGCACGCTGCCGGCGGGTTTCGACCAGGCGGTGGAGGCGTTCAAGAAGGCCGTCGTCGAGGAAAAGCCGAAGATCGCCACCCGCATGTCCTCGCAGCGGGTGATCGACGCGCTGGCCCCGGTGCTGCCGGAGCTGATCGGCGGCTCGGCCGACCTGACCGGCTCGAACAACACCAAGGCGAAGGAAGCCGCCATCGTGAAGGCCGGCGACTATCGCGGCAGCTATATCCATTACGGCATCCGCGAGCATGGCATGGCGGCGGCGATGAACGGCCTGGCGCTGCATGGCGGCGTCATTCCGTTCGGCGGCACCTTCATGGTGTTCACCGATTATTGCCGCCCGGCCATCCGCCTGTCGGCGCTGATGGGGCTGCGCGTCATCTACATCATGACGCATGATTCCATCGGCCTGGGCGAGGATGGACCGACCCATCAGCCGGTCGAGCATCTGGCCGCCCTGCGCGCGATCCCGAACCTGAACGTGTTCCGCCCGGCCGACACGGTGGAAACCGCCGAGGCCTGGCAGATCGCCCTGCAATCGACCGGCACCCCGTCGATCATCAGCCTGACCCGCCAGGCCCTGCCGACGCTGCGCACCACGCATGCGTCGGAAAACCTGACGGCCAAGGGCGGCTATGTCCTGGCCGAGGCCGAGGGCAAGCGCCAGGTGACGCTGATCGGCACCGGCTCGGAAGTCTCGCTGGCCATGGAAGCGCGCGACAAGCTGAAGGCCGAGGGCATTGGGGCCGCCGTCGTCTCCCTGCCCTGCTGGGAGCTGTTCGACGCGCAGCCGGAAAGCTACCGCGCCCAGGTGCTGGGCGACTGCCCGCGCATCGCCGTGGAAGCGGCGCTGGGCTTCGGCTGGGAACGCTATACCGGGGCCGGCGGTTGCTTCGTCGGCATGACCGGCTTCGGCGCCTCCGCCCCCGCGCCTGCGCTGTACAAGCATTTCGGCATTACCGCGGATGCGGTTGCAGCCGCCGCGAAAGCCCGTATCTAAGACCAGAAGAAAACGTCCCGTTTCAGTTTGGAGGAATTGATGGCAACCCGTGTCGCAATCAACGGTTTCGGTCGCATCGGCCGTCTCGTGCTTCGTGCCCTGCATGAAAGCGGCCGCAAGGATCTGCAGGTCGTGGCGATCAACGATCTGGGCCCGGTCGAGGCGAACGCGCATCTGCTGCGCTACGATTCCGTGCATGGCCGCTTCCCCGGCACCGTGACCACCGGCGATGACTGGATGGACCTCGGCACCGGCAAGATCAAGGTGACCGCAGAACGCGACCCGACCAAGCTGCCCTGGAAGGAGCTGAACGTCGACATCGCCTTCGAATGCACCGGCATCTTCACCGACAAGGAGAAGGCCGGGATGCATCTGACGGCGGGCGCGAAGCGCGTGCTGATCTCGGCCCCCGCCACCGGTGCCGACATCACGGTTGTCTATGGCGTGAACCACGACAAGCTGACCAAGGACCATGTCATCGTCTCGAACGCGTCCTGCACCACCAACTGCCTGGCGCCGGTTGCCGCCGTGCTGCATGAGGCCATCGGCATCGAATCCGGCTTCATGACCACGATCCACGCCTATACCGGCGACCAGAACACCGTCGATTCGCTGCACAAGGATCTGCATCGCGCCCGTGCGGCCGCGATGTCGATGATCCCGACCTCGACGGGTGCGGCCAAGGCCGTCGGCCTGGTGCTGCCGGAGCTGGCCGGCAAGCTGGACGGCACCTCGATCCGCGTGCCGACCGCCAATGTCTCGGTCATCGACTTCAAGTTCATCGCCAAGGGCGACACCACGCCTGATGCCGTGAACAAGGCGATTGCCGCCGCCGCCGACGGCAAGCTGAAGGGCATCTTGACCACCAACACCGAAAAGCTGGTCTCGGTCGACTTCAACCACTCGCCGTTCAGCTCGACCGTCGATCTGGCCGAAACCAAGGTGATCGAGAAGCGCCTGGTTCGCGTCATGAGCTGGTACGACAATGAATGGGGCTTCTCCAACCGCATGCTCGACACCGCCGGCGCCATCGCCAAGCTGATCTGAGCCTCGGACCCCTCGGACTGACGGACACCCCCGGCCCCAGCGCCGGGGGTTTTCGTTTAAGGCGGCGCGCCGGTCTCCCCTCACCC
>NZ_LPXN01000143.1 GCF_001618175.1 Oceanibaculum pacificum
ATGACCTCGCCCTGAGGAGCCTCGAAGAGGCGTCTCGAAGGGCAGGGCGGCACACTCGGCTCACGCCTCCAGCCGTTTCAGGAACCAGCCGACCAGGCGCTTCCAGAGTTCGTCCTTCAGGGCGGAATCCTCGACGCCGGTGTCGAGATTGGGGTTGTCGTTGATCTCGATGACGAACACGCCGCGCTCATTCTGTTTCAGATCGACGCCATAGAGGCCGCTGCCGATCAGCCGGGCGGCCTTCACCGCGGTCTCGACCACCAAGGGCGGCGCCTGCTCGATGGCAAAGCTCTTGAAACCGCCATGGGTGGCCGGGCCGTCGGCATTATGCTTCACGATCTGCCAATGCTGCTTGGCCATCAGATACTGGCAGACGAACAGCGGCTCGCCATCCAGCACGCCGACGCGCCAGTCGTAATCGGTCGGCATGAATTCCTGGGCCAGGATCAGGTCGGATTCCTCCAGCAACTCGCGGCTGATCTTCTTCAGCTCGGCGCGGTCGCCGACCTTGTGCACGCCGCGGCTGAACGATCCGTCGGGGATCTTCAGCACCATTGGGTAGGTCAGCTCGGCCTCCAGCTCCTCCAAGGATTTCAGCGCATTGACCACGATGGTCTTCGGCGTCGGCACCTTGTTCGCCTTCAGCAACTCCGCCAGATAGACCTTGTTGGTGCAGCGCAGGATGGAGGTGGGATCGTCGATCACCGGCATGCCCTCCACCTCGGCGCGCTTGGCGAAGCGGAAGGTGTGGTTCTCGATCGTCGTGGTCTCGCGGATGAACAGCGCGTCATACTCGGCGAGGCGCAGATAATCCTTCTTCTCGATCAGCTCGACATCCACGCCCATGCCCTCGGCGACGCGGATCAGCTTTTTCAGCGACGAAGGATCGGAGGGCGGCAGCTCCTCCTTTGGATTGTGCAGCACCGCCATGGTGTATTTGGCCGGAATCTTGGTCTTGGGCTGGCGCCAGCCGGCGCGGGTATATTGATCCAGCGCCCAGTTGAACAGGATGTGCTGGTCGTCGCTCAGCTCGTCGATGGCGACGACGCGGATGCTGGTGATCTTCAGCCAGTCGCCATACCGCACCCGCAACTCCAGCAGCGGGCAGCGGAACCGGTCGAACACATGCCGGGCGAAGGCCTGGAAGCGACCGTCATAGGGATAGCCGAAAGCGATCAGCAGCCGGAAGGATTCGGTGGGCGGGTTCACCAGCCGTTTGATCCGTCGGTTCAGCTCATCCTCCAGATCGGCGATTTCGCCGGCGTAGAGGCTGCGCTGGCGCAGTTGCAGGATGGTGTCGACCATCGGCAGGACGCGGTGGTTGCGCGCCTCGGCCAGCAGCGAGGTGTAATAGCCTTCCGACAGATAGGCGTAGCTGCGCGACAGGTTGATGATCTTCGGCGCATGCGGTTTCAGCATGTCCGGCTTGGCGATATATTCGCGGGTCCGCAGGATCGAGCGGTCATCCTCGATCCCGGTGAAATCGCTGCGCTTATCGACGACGACGACCCAATCGCTCATGTGGCTTTCTGCTCCCGCCGACGGATAACCAGGGCGGCGCGCAGTCCGTTCCGCCCGAACCGCGCCATGCGGTCGAATTCGCTCTTCGGGATCGGCATATTGGCCTTGTCGGAGATCAGTTCCAGATGGTCGGGGTCGACCAGCGGATCATGCGCGTAGACGAAGCGGCTGTCATGTGCGTGCACGACAACCCAGTGCGGCACATGCTCGCGATACATGCGGAACAGGCTGATCAGCACGATCGGCATGGCGCCCTGGTCGATCAGGTCGGTCATTTCCTGCACCGTCAGGGCGCGACGGTGGATCTCGATGTCGCTCTCGGCCAGCTGTTCCTGGAAATCCTGCGATACTCGCTGCAAGACGCGCCGCTTTTCCTCGTTGCGCACGGTATGCACGAAGAACGGCGCCTCGTTATTCACATAGAGGTCGGTCCTGAATCCGCGCCGATGCGCCGCCAGCGCCATGCCGTAGGGGCCGCACCCGCCCGGCCCGGTGGTCATGAAGATGGTCGTCGCCTCGCGCCAGAGCTGGAGTTCCAGACGCGGGCCCATCGGCGTCGCCGGGTCCAGCGCCGCCATGGCCATCATCAGCGCGGCCGGCCCGCACGTGAAGTCAGTGGTCTGGCTGTAGTAGGAGATGCGCGGCTCCGGCGGGGTCACATGCGGACGCAGGCGCTTCTCGTAGCGCAGCGCCTCCATATGATCCTCGTAATAATCCAGATAACGGCCGAAGGAATGATAGCCGGCGCTTTCATACAGCCGGATCGCCGGCGCATTGTCGGGCCGCACTTCCAGGCGCATCAGCCAGGCGTCGTTTTCCTCGGCCGCCTGCTCGGCCGCTTCCAGCAGCAACCGGCCGACGCCCAGGCCGCGCCCCTCGGCCGCCACCGCCAGGGAATAAAGCCGCGCCAGCGAAGTACCGCGCCGGAACAGCACCAGCACATAGCCCAGCATCCGCCCGTCGCGCTCGGCGATCAGGCAGGCGGCGTGGGCGCGGGTAAGCAGATACTGGAAATTGCGACGGGTCAGCCGGTCGGTCTCGAAGGTCCGGTTCTCCAGCGCCAGCAGGGCGTCGATATCCTGCGTCGTCGCCGGGCGGATCGCGGGCGGCGTCGGGGTGGGAGAGGCGGCGGGAAGAGCGGTCACAATAGCGTTTTTCGGTTATCCCGTGACGATGGCGTCTACGAGTTTTCTAATTGGAACGGGTCTTGGCGTCCAGTCCGTCGGCCAGCGGCGCCGGCTTTCGCTCGGCCAGCAGCGGCCTGTCGATATCGCTGAAGCTGGCTACGAAGAAATCCCTGAACGCTTCCATCTTCAAGCGCGAACCGTCCGGGCGCGGCGCCATGCCGCGCACGAAGCCCAGTTCGGCGAACGGCTTCAGCAGCGCCGGATCGCCGCTCAGCACATGCACCGGCACCGCCTGGCCAGCATCCTTGCCGGCCAGCATCGGCAGCGGCTGGTGGTCGCCGAGGACGACCAGAAGCGTGCGGTCGTCGACATGGCGGGCGGCGTAGCCCTCCAGCGCCGTCAGCGAATAATCGATGGCGCGGATGTAATGGTCGCGCAGCAGGCCGATATCGCGCCAGACATCCTCCGACGGCTGGCCGATCTGCTCTACCGCGTCGAACGCGCTGCCGTCGCCCAGCGCCGACCAGTCGGGCAGGATCGGCGCGAGCGGGGTGAAGGGGGCGTGGCTGCTGATCAGCGCCAGATGCGCGAAGAGCGGCGCGCGGCCGGGCGCTTCACCGGCCGGCGCCGCGCGCTCCAGCGCCTGCAGGCGGGACAGGGTGAATTGGTCGGGCATTGTCACCCAGCCGAAGGGCGAGCCTTCATAGCCCAGGTCGCCGGCCTGGTAGATCGCATCGAAGCCGAAGAAATCGCCGGCCGGCCAGGGTTTCACGATGGCCGGCTGGATATCGACCGTGCGATACCCGGCCTTGGCGAAATAATGTGCCAGCGTCCGCCGCTCGCTGCCGACCAGCAGATCGTAGCGGAACTGGCTGTCGATCAGCATGCCCGACAGCAGGGTGGAATGCGCCAGCCAGGATTGACCGCCCGATGTGGCGGAGACGATCCAGCCGGACATGGCGTGCAGGCCGCTCTGCTCCACCGTTCGGGCGAAGCTGTCCAGCCGGCGCTGCATGGTCGGGCGGAAGGCCGGCAGGCTCAGCGTGCTCTCGCCGTAGGATTCGACGAAGGCGACC
Organism: Oceanibaculum pacificum; assembly: GCF_001618175.1. Taxonomy (GTDB): domain Bacteria; phylum Pseudomonadota; class Alphaproteobacteria; order Oceanibaculales; family Oceanibaculaceae; genus Oceanibaculum; species Oceanibaculum pacificum. Next base: position 3,725 of record NZ_LPXN01000143.1, read on the forward strand.
ATGACGTCCGCCCCGTCCAGCCCGGCCAGCAGCTTGTCCGGCGGTATGACGGCCAGAGCATCCTGCTGCCCGGCGGCGCGGAACAAGGGGGCGCTGGCCCGCACTTCGCGATATTGCTGCCATTGCGCGGTCAGCGTGCGCCCGGCATCGACGGAGCTGGGCCAGAAGCGGTGGAACAGGCCGGGGCTCTGCTCCTGCACCAGATGCAGCCCGCCGACCAGCAGCACCGCCGTCACAGCGGCGATGCGGCCGCCGGTGTGACGGCCGAGGCGCTGGACCGCAGCCCCCGCCGCCAGCGTCAGCCCATAGGCCAACACCGGCAACAGCCCCACCACCAGCAGCGCCAGCATGCCGAGCGCCGGCCCCAGGCCACCCAGCGCCAGATCGGCCACCGAGGGCAGAAGCCGCAGGTCAAGCGCCAGATTCAGCGGTCGCGACAGCGCCAGGCGCGTCATCAGATCGCCCAGCGCCACGAAGCAGATCAGCGCCATCAGCGCGGCGGCCGCGTGCCGGGCCGCGGGCCTTTCGCGCAACGCCGGCACCAGCGCCAGCAGCGCCAACGCCGCCACCGCCTCGATGGAAAAAGACAGCAGGTTCAACGGATGGTCCGGCGGCAGGCGGAACGGCAGGGCGACCAGCGCCGAGAGGACGGCCGCCACCAGCAGATATGTCGCGAAGGCGCGTGAACCCATGATCCGGACCGTGGGGTAAAAGGTCAGGCCGGGCCCCGGCGCTTCCGCTCCCAGGCCCAGGCGTGGCGGATCATTGTATCTAGGTCGCTCAGCGCCGGTTCCCAGCCCAGTATTCCGCGCGCCCTTGCCACATCGGCGACGAGGCGGGCCGGGTCGCCCGGCCGTCGCGGGCCGTCCTGCACCGGCACGGGCAGGCCGGTCGCGCGTTCCACGGCGGCGATCACCTCCAGCACCGACCGGCCCTCGCCGCCGCCCAGATTGACCGCGCCAACCGGCTCCCCGCGCAGCAGCGCCTCCAATGCCAGCAGATGCGCGCGACACAGATCGGCGACATGCACGTAATCGCGCAGGCAGGTGCCGTCCGGCGTGTCGTAATCGCGGCCGAACAGCGTCAGCGGCGTACCGCTGGCCGCCGCCTGCAGGGCCAGCGGTATCAGATGCGTCTCCGGATCGTGACATTCGCCGGCGCGGCCCTGCGGATCGGCCCCGGCGGCGTTGAAATAGCGCAGCGCCGCCCAGCGCAGCCCATAGGCATCGCCATAGGCCGCCAGCGCGCCTTCCACCGCCAGCTTGGTGGCGCCATAGGGATTGACCGGTCGGCACGGATGATCCTCCGGGATCGGCACTGCCCGGGGCTCGCCATAGACGGCGGCGGTGGAGGAGAATACGAAGGCGGGCATCGCGGGCGCGCGGCGCACGGCATCGAGCAAGGCCAGGCTGCGCACGACATTGCGCTGGTAATAGAGCGCCGGCTCCCGCACCGACTGACCGGCCTGGCTGAAGGCGGCGAAATGCAGGATGCCGGCCGGCCGGTGCGCGGCCAGCAGCGTATCGACCACGCCCGCGTCGGCGATGTCGCCCTCGATCACCGGCAGGCCAGGTGGCGTGCGCCGGTGGCCAGTGGAGAAATCGTCCAGAAGGATCGGCCGATAACCGGCATCGGCCAGCGCGAGGGCCATCTGCGCGCCGATATAGCCGGCCCCGCCGGTTACCAAAATGCAGGTCTCGCTCAAGCCTTTCCCCGTCCTTCCGTCTCCGAACCGTGATGGAACCGACGCCTGCCCCACACGGCACGCGGGAACCTTTACCAGTGAGATCGGTTTTCACTCTAGAGACTATCGTTAACGGTTGCATGCCTTTGCGGCGTCACCGTTGGAACTACGGAAAGTGACGGCGATGAATTTTCGTCAGTTGGAAGTTTTTTGGGCGGTCATGCGCTGCCAGGGCATTACCGATGCGGCCCGGATGCTGGAAGTGTCCCAGCCGGCGGTCAGCAAGATGCTGCGGCAGACAGAGACCCAGATGGGCATGCGGCTGTTTCAACGCGTGAAAGGCCGGCTTGTGCCGACCCGGGAAGCCGAGGAGCTGTTCCCCGAGGTCGACCGCATCTTTCAGGATATTGGCGGCCTGCGGCGCTTCGTGAAGGAGCTGCGACATGGCCATAGCGGGATTTTGCGGGTGGCCGCGTCGGCCTCTCTCTGCGCCTCCGTGGCGCCCCGGGCGACAGCCTTGTTCCGCAATTCGAATCCCGGCGTGAAGGTGATACTAAGCGAGGTCGAGACCGGCTCCATCGGCGAGCAGCTCGGCAAGGGGCAGGTCGATCTGGCCCTGATGTTCGGCCCGTTCAGCGCTGCCTCCGCCGGCGTCGAGGAGATGACGGTGACCGAGATGGTCTGCGTGATGAAGGACGGCCACGCCCTGGCCAGCCATGAGCAGATCGAGCCGAAGGATCTGGCCGAGGTGCCTGTCATCGGTCCCGGCAGCGAGGCCGGCATCGGCGCACAGCTTGACGAGATGTTTCGGAAATCCGGGCGCAAGCGCCGCGTGGATATCGAGGTCGGCTCCGCCGGCATCGCCTGCGCGCTGGCCGCGCAGGGCAGCGGCGTTGCCCTGGTCGATGCCTTGGCGGCGCGTAGCGCCCCCAACAGCGGTTCGGGCCGGCTGACCGTGCGCCCGCTGCGGCCGCGCGTCCCGGTCCAGGTTCTGGTCGCCTACCCCTCGCTGCGCCCACTCTCCGAGCCGGCGCGGTCCTTCATCGACCTGCTGAAGGGCGATATGGGGCAATTGGCGGCGGCGTGAGGCGGCTGCCGACTTGACGAGGAAGGATGCCCGGCACAGTGTGCCTGAAATTCACCAGGCCCATTACCTGCCGAGCTTATGTCAGAACCAGCCGTCGCCATCATCACCCGCACCAAGGACCGTCCGATCCTGCTGCGCCGCGCCATCGACAGCGTTTTGTCGCAGCATTATCGCGATTGGGTGCATGTCATCGTCAATGATGGCGGCGACCCCGCCACTGTCGATGCCCTGCTCGCGGTCCATGAGAGCGCCTATGAGGGGCGGTTGATCCGCGTCGACAATCCCCAATCGCTGGGCATGGAGGCGGCGTCGAACAAGGGCATCGCCGCCAGCGCCAGCAAATACCTGGTGATTCACGACGATGACGATAGCTGGCATCCGGCGTTCCTGGAGCGCATGACCGCTTTGCTGGCGGAAAGCCAGCCGCCGGTGGCCGGCGCGATCTGCCATACGGTGCTGGTGCGGGAAGCGATCGAGGAAGACACCGTGAGCCTGGTGCGGCAGGAAGACTTCAACACCGACCTGCAGGCGGTGCCGCTGTCGCAGATGGCGGTGCGCAACATGTTCCCGCCAATATCGTTTCTGTTCGAGCGCGCGGCGCTGGAGGCTGTGGGCCCCTATCGCGATACGCTGCGGGTGCTGGGCGACTGGGATTTCAACCTGCGTTTCCTGCGCCGTTACGACATCGCCGTGCTGCCGGAAAGGTTGGCCTTCTGGCACCACCGCGAGGCTGCAAAGACGGAGACTTACGCCAATAGCAGCATGGAGCGCGGCGCGGTCGACCATGCCCGCTTCGACGTGTCGATCCGCAACGAGCTGCTGCGGCGCGATCTGGATGCGGGAAAAATGGATTTGGGCCTTCTGGTCAATCTGGCCGGCGCCTCGACGCCGATCGTGCCCGGCAGGCTGATCGAGGAACGGGCAGCACCGGCGCTGCGCGCGGCTCTCGACGAAGCCAGGGCGAAAGCCCATGTGGCGGAGGCGGAGGCGGCCGGCCTGCGGCCTGTCATCGACAGGCTGACGGGCGAGTTGGAGACTGTGCAGGCACAGCTTCTGGAGCTGAATCAAAGAATTGCGATGCTCCATGCCTCGACGAGCTGGAAGATAACCGCCCCGATGCGCTGGGGCGTGCGTCTCATCAAAAGGCTGATGGGTAAAAGGTAAGATTTCCGTGCATGCGCGTCCTGTTCATCGATACCAAACCGTTTAATCCCAATCGCTATATCGCCCGCGGCGTGTTCGACGCGCTGAGCGCCGATCCGCGTGTCAGCGAAGCCGTCTGGGCCGAATATGCCGATGCCGTGCCGCTGGCTTTGGCCCGGCCCTTCGACCTGCTGTTCGCCTTCGACGGGGAGGAAGCGCGCAATCCCATCATCGCCCGGCTGCTGGAGCTTATTCCCCGCAAGATCGTCTGGTTCACCGAGGACCCGTATGAGCGCGGGGTGAATCTGGCGCTTTCCCGGCAGTTCGACCTGGTCTTCACCAATGACGGAACCAGCGCCGCCTATTACGACAAGCGCGGCATTCACCTGCCCCTGGCTGGCGATCCGCTGCGCAACCGCTTTCCCATCGGCCATCGCGCGCCGCGCTACGATGTGTTCTTCGCCGGCACAGCCTGGCCCAACCGGCTGAAATTCCTGCGCGAGTTGAAGCAGCGTCGACCCGATCTGCGCTGCAAGTTCGTGCTGGTCACCAATCCGGCGCTGGACCCGCATATCGAGGCTTTGCGCGACGGGTTCGAGTTTACGCCAGGCGTGTCCATCGGCGATTTCTGCCGGCTTGCCAATGCAAGCCGCATCACCCTCACCTTGCCGCGTAAATTCTCCACCTCCGAGGCCGACCCCGAAACCGCCAGCGATACGCCGGGGCCGCGCTTCTTCGAGGTGGCGCTGGCCGGCTCCTGCCAGATCGTGGATGCCGAGACCACGAGTGCGGCGGCCAGCCTGTTCACCGAAGGGGCGCATTATCTGGGGTTCCAGTCGGTCGAGGAATGCCTGGCGCAGATCGACGCCGCGCTCGCCGACGACGACCGGCGGCAAACTATCGCCCAGGCCGCCCAGACGCATGTCGGCCAGGCCCATCTTTACCGGCACCGGGTGACGGCGATCCTGGATCGGGTCGCGGCGCTGGAGACGCCATTGCCGGCCCCGATGCCCGCCCGACGACAGCCGCGTGTGCTGTTCGTCGCGCACAATATCGTCCAGCAGGGCCGGTTCGGCGGGGCGGAAACCTATCTGGAGGCGATCCGCGCCCGGATCGGCAGCATCGAGCCCTGGATATTGGTGCCCGACACCAGTAAGGGCGACGGCCGCCGATTCCTGCTCTATGACCGCGACCTCGCCCTGCGCGACAGCATTACCCTGGCCGCGCCCTATTCCGCGGCGCTGCTGACTCATCCTGAGCTGGAAATCTTCTTCCAGAAGCTGCTGGCCGAATACCGGTTCGAGAGGGTGCAGTTCAACCATCTGCTCGGCTTCCCGCCCTCGCTGCCGATCATCGCCAAGGCGATGGGGGCGACGACGCTCTATTCGCTGCACGATTATTTCCCGATCTGCGACCGCTTCAACCTGCTGGGGCCGACCGGCCGCTATTGCGGCATCGACCAGCGCCCGCCGGCGACCTGCGATATCTGCCTGAAGCAGACCCAGGGGCTGGAGCCGGGCAGCCAGGCCCGCCGCCGGCGCTTCATGCGCGACAGCATGAAGGCCATCGATGTCGTGCTGGCCGGCTCTCCCGCCAGCGCCGCGTTGCTGCAGATGTTCTTTCCGGAAACCGCATCGCGCACCCGCCTGCTGTTACCGCCGGTCAATACTGTGCCGGCGCGGCCCGCCGCCCGCCCGGCAGGGCCGCTGAAGGTGGCGCATCTGGGCAATTTCGGCCGGCAGAAGGGGGCCGAGACCATCCTCCAGGTGATCGAGCGCTGCCAGGGCCAGCCGATCGAGTTTCATATTTTCGGCCGCGTCGATCCGGAGTTTCTGCCGCTTCTGGAAAAGCATGCGGGCAGCGCGGTAACGCTGCACGGCACCTTCCAGGGCGGCACGGTGCCGGCGGCGCTGGCAGCCTGCGACGTCATGCTTTTCCTGTCCACCTGGCCGGAGACCTACGGCATTACGCTGTCGGAGGCGCAGATGGCCGGGCTGGTGCCCATCGTCACCAATATCGGCGCGCAGGCCGAGCGGGTGACGACCGGCGAGACTGGCTTTCTGGTGGAGATCGACGATGCGGCCGGGGTGACGGACATCCTGCTGTCGCTGATGCAGGACCGGGCGTCCCTGGAACGGCTGCGCGGCAATCTGCCGACGCAGGCCGGCATCGACGCCGATGGCTTCGTCGCCGCGCTGGAGGCGATCCATGCGACATTGCCGACACTGCCGGCCGGTGCGGCGGCGGAAACCCGCCGCCTGCTGTCGCTGGCGGAGTATGGCGTTTTCCTGGACAGCCCGACCTGGACGCAGCGCGGCCTTTATGGCTTCAATTTGCTTGCGGGCGGGCGCGGCATAGGCTTCCTGGCGCGCCGCTTCGTCGCCGTGGCGCGCACCGACGGGATGGGTTTCGCCCTTCGCATGGCTCGCAACAAGCTGCGCCAGATCGCCGCCAGGATTCGCCCCGCATGAAACGCCGGAATTTCAAGCTGCTGATCATGAGCGGCAGCCCCGATTCGCTGAACGCCAACGCCAGCCTTCGGTATTATGTCGGCTCTGGTTTCCGCCAGGCCTTTCCCGATGCGATCATCGCCGTTTCCTCCTACGAGGATAGCTTGCGGACAGCGCGGGAACTGAAGCCGGATATGGTGCTGGTGTTCGGCTCCATCATGCTCGATGGCGCGGATTTCGGGCTGATCGCCGAGGAGGCCAGGCACCAAGGCGCCGTGCTGGGTTTCTGGCTGCATGACGACCCATATGAGTTCGACATGAACGCCCGGATATACGATCTGGCCGATATCGTTTTCACCAACGACCGGGCGAGCCTGGATTTCTATCCGCCAAGCCTGCCGGTGCACCATCTGCCCCTGGCCGGGTGCGCGGCCACGCATCTGCGCCCGGTCGCCTCTCGCGGCGGGCCGGATATGTTCTTCTGCGGCCATCGCTTCGACAATCGCGGCCGGTTCTTCGGCGCATTGGCCCCCTATGCGAAGGCGATGGGGGCCGAGATGTCGGTCGTCGGCACCGGCTGGGAGCATGCCGGCATCGAGGGCGCGGTGGCGATGACGGTACCCAACGCGGTGCTGCCGGATCTGTATGCCACCGCGCTGGGCGTGGTGAATATCGGCCGCGACCAGAATCTCGCCAACCGGCGCTTCGCCATCCGCCCCTCCACGCCTGGGCCGCGCACCTTCGAGGCGGCATTTGCCGGGGCGGCGCAGATCATGGTCGCCGAGGGGCTGGAAATCCTGGATTACTTCGAGCCGGAAACGGAAATCCTGCTGGCCGACGATGCGGAATCCTTTGCCGCGCAATGGGAACGCCTGCTGCGGGACCGCGACTACAGCCTGACGCTCGGCCGCAATGCGCAGCGCCGTGCGCTGGCGGAGCATGGCTACGATGCACGGGCCCGGCGCATCGTCGAACTGGCGTTCCGCTGAGCCTTCCCCATATTTGACGCATCCGCCGTCCCGCGTTAAGCCCAGTATCCGATCACCAACCCCCATCACCACCCCCCGGAGATCCCCATGGATCGTCTCGACCAGAGCCCGATGCCGACCGAACCCACGGTGATCCGGCGCGCGGATTACACGCCGCCGGACTACCGGGTGGACCGGATCGACCTGCATGTCGATATCCGCGACGGCGAAACCATCGTGACCGCGACGCTGGCGGTGGTCGGCAATCCGGATCGCGCCGCCAACGCGCCGCTGGTGCTGGACGGGCAGGATCAGACGCTGATCTATCTGAAGATGGACGGCGAGGATGTGCCGCCCTGCCGCTATGTCGTTCAGCCCGAGCGCATGGTGGTGGAGGAGGTGCCGGACCGCGCCTTGCTGGAAATCCGCACCCGCATCCATCCGGAGAAGAACACCGCGCTGGAAGGGCTGTACAAATCCGGCTCGATGTATTGCACCCAGTGCGAGGCAGAGGGCTTTCGCCGCATCGCCTATTTCATCGACCGGCCGGACAATATGGCCTTGTTCACCACCACCATCGAGGCCGACAAGGCCTCCTGCCCGGTGCTGCTGTCGAACGGCAATCCGGTCGGCGAAGGCGACCTGCCGGATGGCCGGCACTGGGCGAAGTGGGAAGATCCGTTCCGCAAGCCGGCCTATCTGTTCGCGCTGGTCGCCGGACAATTGGCGCCGGTGAAGGACAGTTTCGTCACCGCCTCGGGCCGCACGGTCGATCTGCGCATCTATGTCGAGCCGGGAAACGAGGATAAATGCGGCCACGCCATGGAGTCGCTGAAGAAGTCGATGCGCTGGGACGAGGAGGTGTTCGGCCTGGAGTACGATCTCGACATCTTCATGATCGTCGCGGTCGGCGACTTCAACATGGGCGCGATGGAGAATAAGGGGCTGAACGTCTTCAACGCCAAATACGTGCTGGCCAAGCCCGACACCGCGACCGACACCGACTACCAGCTCATCGAGGGCATCATCGCCCATGAGTATTTCCACAATTGGACCGGCAATCGCGTCACCTGCCGCGACTGGTTTCAGTTGAGCCTGAAGGAAGGGTTGACGGTCTTCCGCGACCAGGAATTCTCGGCCGACATGAATGCCCGCTCGGTGAAGCGCATCCAGGATGTGCGTGGCTTGCGCGCCGCCCAGTTCCCCGAGGATGCCGGGCCGATGGCGCATCCGGTGCGGCCCGATTCCTATATCGAGATTAATAATTTCTACACCGCCACCGTCTATGAGAAGGGCGCGGAGGTGGTGCGCATGTACCACACGCTGCTGGGCGCGGAAGGCTTCCGCAAGGGTATGGACCTCTATTTCCAGCGCCATGACGGCCAGGCGGTGACCTGCGAGGATTTCTGCGTCGCGATGGAGGACGCCAACGGCGTCGACCTGACGCAGTTCCGGCGCTGGTACGAGCAGGCCGGCACGCCGCACGTCACCGCGCGGGGCCATTACGATGCCGCCGCCAAGACCTATACGCTGACCATCGAGCAGACCGTGCCGCCGACGCCCGGCCAGCCGGAAAAGCAGCCGGCGCTGCTGCCGATGGCGATGGGGCTGGTCGGCAGCGTCTCCAAGGCCGACCTGCCCTTGCAGCTCGACGGCGAGAACGCCGCCCAGGGTACCGACCGTGTTCTGCGGGTGACCGAGACACGGCAATCCTTCACCTTCGTCGGTGTGGAGGAAGCGCCGATCCCCTCGCTGTTCCGTGGCTTCTCCGCCCCGGTGAAGCTGGAGGCGGGCTACAGCGCCGACGACCTCACCTTCCTGATGGCCAATGACAGCGACGAGTTCAATCGCTGGGAAGCCGGCCAGGCGCTAGCCCGTCGGCTGATGCTGGACATGGTCGCCGCCCGGTCGGCCGGGCGGGAAATGGCGGTGGCGGACAGCTTCGTCGACGCCTTCCGCCGCGTGCTGACCGACGAGGGCGTGGACCCCGCCTTTCGCGCCCAGGCGCTGGCACTGCCGTCGGAAGGCGACCTTGGCGAATCCATGGCGACCATCGATGTCGACGGCATCCACGCCGCGCGCGAGCATCTGCGGCGTGTGCTGGCCGAACGGCTGAAGCCGGAAATGACGACGATCTATCACGCCATGGCGGTGCGGGGCGTGCAGCTCGACGGCCCCGCCATCGGCAAGCGCGCCTTGCGCAATTTGCTGCTGGGCTATCTGGCCGGGCTGGATGCGGACGGGCTGGCCCTGGCCGAGGCGCAGTTCCAGTCGGCGCAGGTGATGACCGACAGCGTCGCCGCCCTGGTCTGCCTGGGCGACAGCACCGACGCCGCCGGCGACCGCGCGCTGGCCGCTTTCCACGAACGCTGGCGCGGCAATGCCCTGGTGATGGATAAATGGTTCTCCATCCAGGCGATGTCGAAGCGGCCGGACACGCTGTCGCGCGTAAAGGCGCTGATGGGCGACCCGGCCTTCAGCCTGAAGAACCCGAACAAGGTGCGCTCCCTGCTGGGGGCGTTCGCGGCCGGCAACCCGACCGGCTTTCATGCGGCGGACGGGGCAGGCTATCGCTTCATTGCCGATCAGGTGATCGCGCTGGATTCGATGAACCCGCAGGTCGCCTCTCGCCTGTTCTCCCCCTTCGCCCGCTGGCGGCGCTTCGACGCCGCCCGCCAGGCGCTGCTGAAGGCCGAGATCGAGCGTGTGCTGGCCGCCCCCGGCCTGTCCAAGGATGTCTACGAAATCGCCTCCAAGAGCCTGGCGGGCTAGCCGATGGTCATCAGGCTGGCATTGCCGCCGGCGGCGGCAGTGTTGATGGAGACGGATTGTTCCTCGACCAGCAGATGCAGCGGGTAATCGTCGCGTCCGGCGGCGACATCCGCCGCCGTGACGCCATAGACCGGGACCAGCGCGCCTGGCCGGTCGGCCAGCGCGCGATTCCGCGCTTGCAGGGCGTCGCTGTCGCCCTCGAACAGCAGCGCCGCGACATCGGCCTTGGCGGCATCCTCGACGCTCTCGACATACAGCTTCACCGCCTGCGGCAGATCGGCAAGCAGGCCGGCTTGACCGATTGAGACCACCGCCTTGTTGCCGGTGGCCAGCGCCGCGCCGATTTGCGCCAGCAACTCCGCCTCGGTCTGCGCCTGGCAGGCAATCGCGCCACGCGGTCGCAAGCTGTAGACATTGCGCTCGCCGACCGGGCCGGGCAGTTCGACCGAGGCGCCGACCAGGCTGGCCGCGAGATAGGCATCGACCCGCGCCCCTGCCGCGTCCCGGCCCGCCGCCGCCAACCAGTCGCGATAGGCGATGGCCGGCGCGGGCGCGATGCCCGCCAGATCGACCGGCTTTTCCGCCGGGCGCTTGGACAGCAGCCGGTGCAGGTAGAGCGGCCCGCCCGCCTTCGGCCCGGTGCCGGACAGGCCGCGCCCGCCGAAGGGCTGCACGCCGACCACAGCACCGATCAGGTTGCGGTTCACATAGATGTTGCCGGCCTCGACCTGGGCGGTCAGCCTCTGGATTGTCTCGTCGATGCGACTGTGCACGCCGAAGGTCAGGCCATAGCCGGTGGCGTTCACCGCCTCGATCAGCGCCTTCAGCTTCGGGCGGCGATAGCGCAGCACATGCAGGACCGGGCCGAACACCTCGCGCTTCAGTTCCGCCAGGCTGTCGATCTCGATCAGCGTCGGGACGACGAAAGTGCCGTTGCGCGCGCCCGGCGGCAGAGCCGCCTGCTCCACCTTGCGGCCCGCCTGCCGCATCGCCTCGACATGCGCCTGGATGGTGGCCCGCGCCTCCTCGGTAATGACCGGGCCGACATCGACCGACAGCCGGTCGGGATTGCCGATGGACAGTTCCGCCAGCGCGCCCTTCAGCATGGTCAGCACGCGGTCGGCGATCTCCTCCTGCAGGCACAGCACGCGCAGGGCGGAGCAGCGCTGGCCCGCGGAATCGAAGGCCGACATCAGCACGTCCATCACCACCTGCTCCGGCAAGGCGGAACTGTCGACAATCAGCGCGTTTTGCCCGCCGGTTTCGGCGATCAGCGGGATCGGCTTGCCATCGGCGTTCAGCCTGTCGGCCAGGGTCGCGCGGATCAGCCGCGCCACCTCGGTGGAGCCGGTGAACATGACCCCGGCCGTGCGGGAGTCCGCAACCAGCGCCGCGCCCACGGCGCCATCGCCCGGCAGCAATTGCAGCGCCCCGGCCGGCACCCCAGCCTCATGCAGCAGGGAGACTGCCTGGGCGGCGATCAGCGGCGTCTCCTCCGCCGGCTTGGCCAGCACCGTGTTGCCGGCCGCCAGCGCGGCGGCCACCTGGCCGGTGAAGATCGCCATCGGGAAGTTCCAGGGGCTGATGCACACCACCGGCCCCAGCGGACGGTGCGTATCGTTGGAGAAACGTTCGCGCACTTGCGCGGCGTAATAGCGCAGGAAATCCACCGCCTCGCGCACCTCGCCCACGGCGTTGGGCAGCGACTTGCCGGCCTCGCGCACGATCAGCCCCAGCAGGGCCGGCATGCGTGCCTCCATCAGGTCGGCGGCACGGGCCAGACAGGCCGCGCGCTCTTCCGGCGGGGTGGATTGCCAGATCGGCGCATGGGCGACCGCATGGCCCATCGCGGCGGCGGCGATCTCCGGCGTCGCATCCTGCGTAGTGCCGACTATATCGCGGTGATTGGCCGGGTTGCGGATCTGCCGTGCGGCCCCCTCCGCCGGCCCGTCGGCCAGCAACGGGGTTGCGGTGTAGATCATCTCCGCCCCCGCCAGCAAAGCGCCGGACAGGGAGGCCAGGCGCTGCTCGTTCGACAAATCCAGCCCTGCGGCGTTCGGGCGCTCCGGCTGGAACAGGTCGCGCGGCAGAACGATCTTCGGGTGCGGCGCGCCGACCGGCCTGATCGCGCCGGCCTGCCCCACCGGATCGGCGATCAGATCGTCCACCGGGATGGAGCGGTCGGCGATGCGGTTCACGAAGGAGGTGTTGGCCCCATTCTCCAGCAGGCGGCGCACCAGATAGGCCAACAGCGTCTCGTGTGTGCCGACCGGCGCATAGATGCGACAGGGCCGGTTCAGCTTGTTGTGGCCGACCACCTCGTCATAGAGCGGCTCACCCATGCCATGCAGGCACTGGAACTCGTACTGGCCGGCGTAATAATTCGCCCCGGCCATGTGATAGATGGTCGCCAGCGTATGGGCGTTGTGCGTGGCGAATTGCGGGTAGACCGCGTCGGGCGCTGCCAGCAGCTTGCGCGCGCAGGCGATATAGGACACGTCGGTGTAGAGCTTGCGGGTATAGACCGGAAAGCCTTCCAGCCCGTCCTGCTGGGCGCGCTTGATTTCGCCGTCCCAATAGGCCCCCTTCACCAGCCGGATCATCAGCCGGTGGCCGCTGCGCCGCGCCAGGTCGATCACATAATCGATCACGAAGGGCGCGCGCTTCTGATAGGCCTGAATGACGAAGCCGATGCCGTTCCAGCCGGCAAGGTCCGGGTCGAAGCAGAGCGATTCCAGCAGATCGAGGGAGATTTCCAGCCGGTCGGCCTCCTCCGCATCGATGTTCAGGCCGATATCGTACTGCTTCGCCAGCAGCACCAGAGTCTTCAGACGCGGCAGCAGCTCGCTTGTCATGCGCTCGTACTGGCTGCGCGAATAGCGCGGATGCAGCGCCGACAGCTTCACCGAGATGCCCGGCCCCTCATAGATGCCGCGCCTGCCCGCCGCCTTGCCGATGGCGTGGATCGCCTGCTCATAGTCGCGGTAATAACGGTCGGCATCCGCCGCCGTGGTCGCCGCCTCGCCCAGCATGTCGTATGAATAGCGGAAGCCACGCGATTCGTATTTCCGGCTGTTGGCCAGCGCCTCCGCGATGGTCTGGCCGGTGACGAACTGCTCGCCCATCATCCGCATGGCGATGTCGACGCCCTTGCGGATCAGCGGCTCCCCGCCCTTGCCGATGATCCGGGTCAGCGCCGAGGACAGGCTGGATTCGCTGCTTGTACCAGTCAGCTTGCCGGTGACCAGCAGACCCCAGGTGGCGGCATTCACGAACAGCGATGGGCTGTGGCCGATATGCGCCTCCCAGTCGCCGACGCCGATCTTGTCGCGGATCAACGCGTCGCGCGTCGCCCGGTCGGGGATGCGCAGCAGCGCTTCCGCCAGACACATCAGCGCCACGCCTTCCTGGCTGGACAGCGAATATTCGTGGATCAGCGCCTCGACGCCGCCGCCATGCATCTTCTCGCGCAGCGCCTCGACCAACGTGCGGGCGAGGGATTTGGCCTGCTCGGTCACGGGCTTCGGCAGCGCCGCCTGGCTCAGCAGCAGCGGCAGGCATTCCGGCTCCGGCCGGCGATAGGCCGCGGTGACCTTGGCGCGCAGCACGCTTTGCGGCTGCACCGTCTGGGCGAATTCCAGGAACGGCGTCAGCGCCGCTTCCTCGGCCGCCTCGACCATCTCCAGCTCGGCGCCCTCCTCGCCCAGTATCTCGGCCAGCCCGCCGCCGCGCTCGATATGCTCGACGGTGGAGAGCAGCGACTGCTTGATCAGCCAATGCGGCGACCGCCCCACCCGCTCCGCCACCGCCTTCAGCCGGTTACGCAACCGCTCGTCGACTTTGACGCCGATGGTGGTGGACGCATTCTTGCCGCTGGACATGCCCCGTCTCCCGAACAGGTTGCACCTGGGAAGACGTTACGGTTGCGACGATAAAGGCGCAACCGGATTCTGGAAGATATCCCACCCCTCTCCTCGTCACCCTCGGGCTTGTCCCGAGGGTCCATCCGTCCGCGCCAATCGCTCGGTCAATGGATGGTCAGGTCAAGCCCGACAATGACGGAAGAGAAGTGGAATCAAGCCCACCATTTCCCGCCCAGGACGATACCCTCGCAGCGGAGCATCTGCCGGCCGGAGACGCTTTCGCCGGTGGAGTCGGTGAAGCTGAAGGCGCCGTCTTCCAGCGACAGGATGGTGGCGTCGCCCAGCAGGCCGGGCTTCAGCGTGCCGCGATCGGCCTTGCCGACGGCGAGCGCCGGGTTGATGGTGCTGGCGCGAATCACCTCGGCCAGGGGCAGACCCATGGCCAGGAATTTCGACATGACGTTGAGCTGGTCGAAGGCCGGGCCCTTCTCCGACAGGATATGCACGTCACTGGACAGCACATCGGGCAGGAAGCCCTGCTTCATCATGCCCATGGCGGTCTCGAAGCCGAAGCTGCCCTTGCCATGGCCGATATCGAAGATCACGCCGCGCGCCCGCGCTTCCAGCACATCGTCATGGATGCGCTTGTCGCCGGCGACCGGGCTGTTCGGGAAGGGCCGGAAGCAATGGGTGAGGATGTCGCCCTTGCGCAGCCGGGGCATCACCTCGCTGCGATAGGGCGGCGGCGAATCCAGATGCACCATGACCGGCAGGCCGGCATGGTCCGCCACCTCCAGCGCCATGTCGAGCGGGGCGATGGCCATCGGGCCGCTGGTGGTGCGCCCAACGCGCACCTTGATGCCGCAGACCAGATCGGCATGCTCGCGCGCCGCCTTCAGGCATTCGGGCGAATTGATGAGGCGCAGATTCTCGTTCTCGCCGAACATCACATTCAGCGAGAAGGCGAAGATGCCGGGATAGGAGATGTTGATCAGCGGCAGGATGCGCACTTCCGACCGCTCGATGATGTGCTTGCGGAAGCCCAGTATGTTGCCCGGCCCGGCCGAGCCGGCATCGATCAGCGTCGTGCAGCCGGATTTTCGGGCATAGGCGTCGGGATCGACGCCCAGCGAGGTACCGCCATAATAGACATGGGTGTGCAGATCGATCAGGCCGGGCGTGACGATCTTGCCGGAAACATTCCAGCTTTCCGTGCCCGCCAGACCGTCACCGATGGCGGCCACCTTGCCACCCGTAAAGGCCACGTCGGTTACCTTGTCGATGCCCTGCGCCGGGTCGATCACCCGGCCGCCGGTCAGCACCAGATCATGCATGGTCCCGCCCCTCTCAGCTCAGCTTGCCGCGCGCCGCGACCGGCAATTCGCCGATCAGCCTGTCGCCGCGGACGGTGACGAAACGGTCGACCATGTTGGAGACGACGCAGACATGGTTCGGCACGATGCGCACAACATCGCCGACGCCCGGCCGCACATTGCAGCCCGCGAGGTCGAGGAAGCCATGCTCCTCGGCGAATTTCTCGATCCGCGCCTTCGGATGCTCCAGAATCAGCCCGAAGCCGTCCAGCCCGCCCTTGTCGTTGGTCAGCGTCTTGGAGCCGGAATCGAGGATACCGCGTTCCGCCCCTGCCCGGCTCACCACCGTGGCGTAGACCGTGACCGCGCAATCCTCCAGCGTCGCCGCCCCGCAGGCCATGGTCATGCGGTCGTTGAAGATGCAGGTGCCGGCGCGATGCTCGGTCGCCCCCTTGATCTTGCCCAGATTGATCAGGTTCGGCGTGCCGCCGGAGGACACGATACCAACATCCAGCCCGGCTTCGCGCACGCCGGCCGTCGCCTGGTCGAGGAAGGCCTGGGTCTCCGCCATCGCATCCTCGGGCGGATAGAGCATGAAGCCGGCGAAGTTCAGGCCCGGGCGGGAGGCGATGTCCTTCGCCAGCGCCACCGCCTCGGCCACTGTCTCGACGCCGGAGCGCTTGCGGCCGGTGTCGCATTCCACCAGCACGTCGAGCGTCCGCCCGGCAATCTCGGCAGCGGCCGGCAGGCCGGCCACCACCACGGGATTATCGGCGGCAACGCGGATCGTGATCCGCTGCAACAGCTTGCCCAGCCGGCCGATCTTCTCCTCGCCCAGCAGATTGTAGCTGATGAAGATGTCGTCCTGCCCGCCATCGGCCATCACCTCGGCCTCGCCCAGCTTCTGGCAGGTGATGCCGGACGCCCCGGCGGCGCGCTGCATGGCCGCCAGGACAGGGCTCTTATGCGTCTTGATATGCGGCCGGTTGCCGACCCCCGCCGCATCGCACAGCGCCTGCACGCGGGCGATGTTGCGCTCCACAACGTCGAGGTCGATGACCACGGCCGGGGTGGAGTAGTTCAGGGCGATTTCGCGTTTCAGGGCTTCGATGCTCATGACGGTTCCACTTCTTTTCCTCCCTCGCCCCGGAAGGGGAGA
>NZ_LPXN01000144.1 GCF_001618175.1 Oceanibaculum pacificum
CGCGTCTCGAAGCATAAGGCGGCCACTCCTGCCCTAATACGCCGCCGCACCACCCTTCGGCGTCAGGCCCAGCGCATCGCAGGCGAGGTAGCAGAATTCCAGCATGACGGTGGCGGCGAGCCAGGCGGTCTGGCCCTTCAGGTCGGCGCCGGGGGTCAGCGTATTCACGTCGAAGCCGACGAAATTGATGCCCTTCAGCGCCCGCAGCAGGCCCAGCCCCTCGCGCGCCGTCGCCCCGCCCCAGGCCGGGGTGAAGACGCCCGGGGCCGCCGAAGGATCGAAGAAATCCATGTCGAAACACAGGAACACCGGCCGGTCGCCGAACGTCTCCTTGAAGCGCCTGGCAAGGCCGGCCACCCCCTCGCTCTCCAGCGCTTCCATCGGAATCGCCTGGTAGCCGAGCCCCCGTGTGTAGTCGAACACGCGCGGCACATAGCTGAAGCCGCGCAGGCCGAAATGGATCGACCGGCTGGCATCGACATAGCCTTGCTCCACCGCATAGGAGAAGGTGGTGGCCGGGTTGATCGCCGTCTCGTTGCCGGCCTCGGGATAGGCGTCGGTATGAGAGTCGAAATGCAGCACGCAGAGGTCCGGATATTTCCGGCTCAACGCCTGCATCTGCGGCAAGCTGATCACGCCGTCGCCGCCCATGCAGATCGGCAGGACGCCCCGCTCGACCACGGCGGAGACCGCCTCGGCCATGATCGCCACCGAGCTTTCGACCTCGGCCGAGACCACCGGCACATCGCCGCAATCAACCAGCCCCAGCGCGCGCACCGGATCGAAATCGCCGGGATCGTCCGGCCGGTAATGCCGCACCATGTCGGTCGACATATAGCGGATCGCCGCCGGCCCCAGCCGCGCGCCGACGCGCTTCGGGTGTCGGCCGCAATCGAACGGCAGACCGATGACCGCCGCCCTGGCGCCGGTCATATCCAGCGTCTGCGGCACGCCGAGATAGGTGCCGACGGTGCGGAAGAGACGTGGCGGCAGGTCGCTCAATGCTCCAGCCCCAATTCCTTCATCCGGCGCTTGGCCTCGTCAAACAGCATCTGCATCATCGGCGCGGCGTCGGGCTCCAGCACGCGAACGGCGAAATCCGCCACTTCCGGCTTATAGCGCTCCCACAAAAGGCGCAGGTCTGGGATCGGGGTTTCCGACCAGTCGATGCGCAGATCGTACATCACGAAATCATTCTCGCCGACGGCAACGAGCTGAGCGGAATGCACGGTGCCGGTCTCGCCGCCCGCCGCCTCGCCCGCCTCGATGGCGCGCAGCAAGCGTTCGGCGATATCCAGCGACGGATCGGCCGTGAAAGCCGCCGTCATCGCCTTCGGCACGTCCGGATTATCGATGATATTGCCGATGGCCACGCAATCCCTGGCCTGCGATTCGGCATGGATGGAGTATATCTTGTCGCCGTGATGGAAGGCGGTCCCACCATCATCATCGATGCAGGCAAGCTGTCGCCAGCCGATATCCGGCGTGCTGGCGACGACGGCCGCCATCGCATCCCGCGCCGACAGCCCTTCCTCCAGCAGCCGCACGCCACGTGGCCCCAGCCGGGGATCGGTGCGGTGCTGGGTCAGGAACCCGCCCTTGCCGCTCTTCAGATAGACGCAGCGGCTGCCGACAGCCGTCGCCGAGGTGGAGATGACGGCGCCGAATTGCCCGGTGCGCGCGCAGCGCCCGATCAGGGAGAAGGTCATGGCCTTCCCCTCAGATCGAATCGCGGATCAGCGGGCTGGTCGAGCAATGGATGCCGCCGCCGCCCAGCCACACCTTGTCGTATTTCACATCGACGATCTCGATGCCCAGCTTGTCCAGCGTCTCGGCGGTGCGCGGCGACAGGCCGGCTTCCATGATCAGCCGGCCCGGCTTCACCGCGATGCAGTTTACAGCGCCCGAGGGATCGTCCGGATTGACCTCGATGGTGCGAATCTTCAGCTCCTTCAGCTTCTCCAGGAACCAGAAGGGCAGCTGCGTCGGGTTAATGATGGCGGTGTCGACATCGATCATCACCAGAGCGCCATCGATATGCAGCCGGTAGCCGGTCAAATCGACGCGCAGCAGCTCGCAGCCCTGGGCGTTCAGCACTTCCTCGACCTGGCGCGTGCCTTCCTCGTTCACCCGGTTGGACCGGCCGATGGCGGCGATGCCTGGCTTCAGCCAGGCGAAGCTGCCGCCTTCCATGATGCCAGTGCCGTGGATGGTGCGCAGGATCGGCATGCCGATGCTGGCCAGGGTCTCAGTCGCCGGGGCTTCCTCGCCGCGCCGCACGATCGGGCCGAGGCGGGTGACGATGGCCCCGCCCTTCACGCCGATGACCGAATCGCGGGTATAGATCGACTTGTGCTTGCCCGGCGCGCAGCGCTTCAGATAGACGACCTCGACACCCTCCTTGCGCAAGGCGTCCGCCAGCCCGTCATGCTGGGCCTGCTGTTCCTCCAGCGTCGGGATGGTGTCGCCGCGCCAGTACCAGGACTGGTTTTCGACATCGCCATAGCTGCCCAGGTGCTCCAGGCGCTTGGACGGGTCGATCACCTTCAGCTCGTCGCCAGGACGGTGCATCAGCACCTTGCGCAGCCGGCCGACATCATTGTCGCAGCCCCATTGCCGTCCCCATACCGTCTCCTGCTGGCCGGCGCTCTCGAAGCCCGGCTCGGGATGCGAATGGAAAATCTTCATCGTCATGTTGTAGCGGTATTCGAACTCACTGACGGCGCCCATGGCCGGCTCTCCCTAAGTTAGTGGATTCTTATTCTTCGGCGGCCGCCGCGCGCAGCCGCTGCTGCCGGCGATGGCGGGTCCAGAGGTCGAGCAGCAGCAGCGCCAGCGTGACGGCGATCAGCATGGTCGCGACGGCGGCGATGGTGGGGTCGAGATGATCCTCGATGCCGTTCCAGATGCGCTTCGGCAGCGTGTAGATCGCCCGGCTGGTGATGAACAGCACCATGACGATCTCATCGAACGAGATGGTGAAGGCGAACAAAGCACCCGACAGCACGCCCGGCAGGATCGACGGCACGATCACCCAGCGGATGGTCTGCGGCATGCTGGCGCCCAGGCTGCGGGCCGCCTGTTCCTGCCGCAGATCGAAATTCGCCAGCGAGGCCGACACGGTGATGATCACATAGGGGATTGCCACCAGCGTATGCGCCAGGATCACGCCGACATAGGTGTCGATGATGCCGAGGTCGATCCAGAACCGATACATCGCCAGCGCCTGCACGATGGTCGGCACGATGATCGGGATCAGCATGAAGGTGCGCACCGATTCCGACAGGCCGGTCGACAGCCGCCAGCAGCCAATGGCGCAGAGCGACCCCAGGATGACCGCGAAGATCGTCGAGCAGGTCGCGATGATGACGCTCTGCGCGGTTGCCGACAGCCAGATTTCATTGGTGAAGAAGGCGGCGTAATGCGCCAGCGAAATGCCGTCCTTCGGCATCGACAGGTAATATTGGTCAGTCACCGAGACCGGGAAGATCACCACCATCGGCAGGATCAGGAAGGCCAGCACGGTCCAGGCGCCGCCCAGCACCAGCCCCCGGCCGAATTTCTCGCGGAAATCGCCCTTCATCGCGCCCCTCATCGCGCACCGAACACTTTCTTCAGGTCGACGAAGCGGGCGACCAGCGCCAGGGTCAGCAGCACGGCGAACAGCAGCGACGAGGCCAGCATGGTCGCCTGGCCCCAGCGCAGCGTCTCCTCGAAGCTGACCTGGATATATTCCGAGATCATCACCACCTTGCCGCCGCCCAGGATGGCCGGGGTGATGAAGAAGCCCAGCGAGAAGACGAAGACCAGGATGGTGGCGGCGATCAGCCCCGGCTTGCTGAGCGGCAGATGGATATGCCAGAACGCCTCCCAGGGCGACGCCCCCAGCCCGCGCGCGGCGGAGACATAGCGCCCGTCAATACCGCTCATGTTCGAATAGATCGGCAGCACCGCCAGCGGCATCATGAAATGCACCATGCCGACGATGACAGCGAATTCATTGCGCAGCAGCGGCAGGTCGCCATCGATAATGCCCAGGCCCATCAGGGCGGAATTGATCAGCCCGCCATTGCGCAGCAACATGACCCAGGCGAAGGCGCGGATCAGTACGCTGAGCCAGAAGGTCAGCAGGATGCAGAACATCATGGTGGTGCGCTGGCGCTCGCCCACCCTGGCCATCGCATAGGCGACCAGATAGCCCAGCGTCACGGTGATGATCGTGGTGATGGCGCAGATGCGCAGCGTGGTCAGCCAGATGCGGTGCAGCAGCGGCCGGCTCAGCAGCGCCTCGTAATTCTGCAACCCGAAATAGGGCTCCGTCACGCTGATCCACAACACCTGGATCAGCGGATAGATATAGAAGACGAGCATCAGCAGGACGGCCGGTACGATCAGCAGCCAATAGGTGTGCCGTTGCGAAGCCAGCATTGTTCGTCCCGCCGATGCCGCGTGTTCTATTCAGGTGAAGTCGAGCCGGTTCAGGAGGACAGCGTGTCCAGCCACATCTCGCGCGACAGCTCGTCATTGGTCAGCTTGCCCTTGCCGCTGGGCTCCTCGTACCAATAGCCGCTCTGCAGCACCTGCAGCTTCATGTTCTCCGGCTGGCCGGGATCGATGTCGCGCATGTCGGCGGGCACCATCGAGGCGGCGGCCGGGTTGGCCGGGCCGTTGCCCATCACCTTGAACAGCTCGATCTGGCTGGCCGGGTCCTGGGCGGAAGCGATGAACTTCATCGCCGTCTCCTTGCCGGCCGGGTTGCCCTTCGGCACGTTCCACATGCCGGCGGTCACGATGCCGTCCTGCCAGCTCCACACGATCTCGCCCTGGGTGTCGCGGCGCAGCAAATTGGCGCGGGTATGCCAGATATTCCCCATCACCACCTCGCCGGTGCGGAACACTTCCTGGCTCTGCGAGCCGGAGCCCCAGGCGACGACGCTCTCCTTGATCTCCTTCAGCTTGCTCATGGCGAGGTTGAGGTCGATCGGATAGATGTCCTTCTGCGAGCGGCCGGCGGCCATCATGCAGGCCTCCAGCATGCCGTTCGGCTGCTTGCGCAGGGTGCGACCGCCGGGGAATTTCTTCAGATCCCAGAAATCCTTCCAGCCGGTCGGCGCGCTGGCCAGCTTCGCCTTGTTGTAGGTCAGCACGAAGCTGAACATGTAGTTGGCGCAGCCCTGCTGGTACGCGAATTCCGGCGCCATCTTGGTCTTGTCGACGATGGTGTAGTCGATGTCCTCCAGCACGTCCTGCTTGGCCAGCACCAGCGTGGTGCCGGTGCCGGTGTCGCAGACGTCCCAGGTCACCGCCTTGGCTTCGACCATCGCCTTGATCTTCGAGGCCAGCGGGCCGGTGCCGTCGATGATGACCTTGGTGCCGCTGGCCTTTTCGAACGGGGCGCCCCAGGCGTTGGCGTAGGCTTCCATCGCCGGCCCGCCCCAATTGACCACGACCAGTTCCTTGGCCTGCGCGGCGGCCGAACCGCTGGCGAATTTCAGCGCCACCGGCGCCAGGCCCAGCAAACCCAAAGCCTTCACGAAGCTGCGGCGGTCGATCTCGCCGCGGCGCAGCCGCTCGGCGGCGATCAGCGCGCAATCCTCGGCAAAGGTTTGCTCATCGGGATAAAGGTCTTTTTCGTACAGCGTCTTGCTCAGATCCTTGCGCGGCTTCATCGCGGCTCTCCTCTGTTAAAACGTGATCTTCCCTGCTGTCCCTTCCCGTTGGCCGGGATAGGGTTCTTCTTAATTATCGCGCACCACGACCGAGGCATCGGGCTCCCAGCCCAGCCAGACCTCATTGCCGATGGCGGGATCGATCTCGCATTTCCAGGCCGGCACGGTGACGATCAGGTCGCCCAGCGCCCCGGTTTCCACCTGGAGATGGAAGGTCGAGCCGTAATAGTTGAACGCCGCGATGCGGCCCGGAATGGCGTTCGGCAAATCCGGCCGGGCGCGGGTGACCGACAGCTTCTCCGGCCGCAGGGCGATCAGCACCGGCTGATCGGCGGCCTGGCTGCCGGCCTGGTGCAGCGTCACCTCGCCGGCCTTCACGCGGAAGCCCTGCGCATCGCCGCCGGCGGACTGGCCGCGGATGAAATTGCTCTTGCCCAGGAAGTCGGCGACGAAGCGGGTCGCCGGGCGCTCATACAGCGCTACCGGGTCGCCCTGCTGCTCGATCTTGCCGTCGCGTAGGATGACGATCTCGTCCGACATGGACAAGGCCTCCTCCTGATCGTGCGTGACATAGATGAAGGTGGTGCCCAGCCTGGCATGCAGGGATTTCAGCTCCCATTGCAGGTCGGCGCGCAGCTTCTTGTCGAGCGCCGACAGCGGCTCGTCGAGCAGCAGCAGGTCGGGCTGGAACACCAGCGCGCGGGCCAGCGCCACGCGCTGCTGCTGGCCGCCGGAAAGCTGGGTCGGCAGGCGCTTGGCCAGATGCGCCATCTGCACCAGCTCCAGCGAGGTGGCGACGCTTTTGGCCGCCGCCGATTTGCTGACGCCGCGCACCCGCAGCGGAAACCAGATATTGTCCTCGACGCTCATATGCGGGAACAGCGCATAGCCCTGAAAGACCATGCCGAAATTCCGCTTGTCGGGCGGCAAATTGGTGATCGGCTTGTCGTCGAGCAGAATCTCGCCCGCGCTCGGCTGCACGAAGCCGGCGGTTGCCATCAGGATCGTCGTCTTGCCGGACCCGGAGGGCCCCAGCAGGGTCAGGAACCGGCCCTGCCGCACCTCAAGCGACACATCGTCCACGGCCGCCAGGCTGCCGTAATATTTGCTCAGACTGCGAATCGAGAGAGAATGGGACGCCCTGCTCTGCGGCTCCGGCCTCGACGCCAAAGCGGTTTCCGCCATGCCGTACTCCTGTTCGATAGATGACCGGTTATGTATCCGATCTAGTTGTAAGCGTATTATACAACTTCTCTGAAAGCGAGCCTAATGTGACAAGCTTATGTTGCAGCGCAACCGATTACCATCCGTTTATACTGGCGACCGCAGCCGGGGCGGTCGCGAAACAATCCGTCCGGCTTTGCGTTTCATAAAGCGACGCCCCCGCACGTGCAGACCAGTGACCGGCAGGAACCGTGAACCGCACCCTTCTCGACAGATTATTGAGCAGCACCCGCAAAAGCCCCCGCGCGGAATGGCCTGAGCTTTCCAGCGCGGCGCGCGGGCATCGCGTGGTGGTCGCGTCCTACAACATCCATAAATGCGTCGGCACCGACGGCAAGTTCGACCCGGATCGCGTCGCCGCCGTGATCGCCGAGATCGGCGCCGACGTTATTGCGCTGCAAGAGGCTGACCGCCGCTTCGGCCTGCGCGACGGGCTGCTGAACATGGAGGCGCTGCGCCAGCAGACGGAGCTTTGCCTTGCCCCCTGCGCCATTCGCCCGGACAGTCATGGCTGGCACGGCAATGCGATATTGGTGCGCGGCAGCGCCCCGGTCGATGTCCGGCGGTTGAAGCTGCCCTATGCCGAGCCGCGCGGCGCGCTGGTGGCGGAGCTGGAGCTGCCGCAGGGGCCGATGCGCATCATCGCCGCCCATCTCGGCCTGATGCGCCGTTATCGCCGCCTGCAGGCCGCCGCCATCCTGCGCGAGATCGAACTGGGCGCGCGCATTCCCACCCTGCTGATGGGCGATCTGAACGAATGGCGGCCGAACCATGCGCGCTCCGTCTTCAGCGCGCTGGAGCCGTTCTTCGGCGCGTCGCTGACGCATCAGCCGAACAGCTTTCCCTCGCGCCTGCCGTTCCTGGCGCTCGACCGTATCCTCGGCTGGCCCGATGGGGTGGTGGAGACGGTCACGGTGCATGACACGCCACTTGCGCGCAAAGCTTCCGACCATCTGCCGATCAAGGCGGTGATCGATTTGTCGGCGGCGGAAAGCCTGGCCGCGCCCAGCTCGGTGAAAATGCATGACAATGCTGCCGATTGAGCGAGCGGCGCCTGCTTCCCTCCCCTCGCGCGAAGCCTGCGGCATGCCGACGCTGGATGCCCATGTGGACGGCCTGTTGCGGGAAATGCAGGCGGAAACCGTCATCGGCCTGGTGGCCGACGGGCTGAACGCCTTCATGCTGCGCGCCCTGACCGCACGCACCGCCAAGCGCACGCTGGATCTGCAATATTACGCCTGGCACGACGATGTCACCGGCCGGCTGATGGCGGGCGAGGTGCTGGCCGCCGCCGACCGCGGCGTGGCCGTGCGCCTGCTGCTCGACGATACCAGCGTGCTGGGCGAGGACGAGGCGCTGTCGGCGCTGGAGGATCACGAGAATATCCAGCTTAGGCTGTTCAACGTGGGCCGCTGGCGGCTGCTCGGCCGGGTCGGCTTCGCCTTCGAGCTGGCGCTGGGCGGCTGGCATTTGAACCACCGCATGCACAACAAGGCCTGGGTGGCGGATAACCGCTTCGCGCTGCTGGGCGGGCGCAATATCGGCGATGCCTATTTCGATGCCTCGGGCGAATTCAATTTTCACGATCTCGACGTGGCGATCGTCGGCGGCGACGCCGACCGGGCGACGCATGTGTTCGAGGCCTATTGGAACAGCCGGCTGTCCCGGCCGGTGCGCATCTTTCGCCGCGCCCGCCGGCATGCCGGCGAACTGCCCCTGCTGCGCCGCAGGCTGGAGGATACGGCGGCCAGCCCGGAAGCGCGGCCTTATTGCGAGCGGCTGGATGGCGGTTCATCCGGGCTCGACGGCCTGCGCGAGACGCTGGAGGCGATGGCGGTGAACGATGTCGCCATCCTGTACGACAAGCCGGAGAAGGCGGCCAACGGCAAGACCGGCAGCGCTGTCGCCCGGGCCTTGCGGCAGATGATGCAACAGGCGCGCGCCGAAATCCTGCTGATCTCGCCCTATTTCGTGCCCGGCGAAAAAGGTCTGGCGCAGTTGCTTGCACTGGTGCGGCGCGGCGTCAAGATTTCCGTCATCACCAACACGCTGGCGGCGACCGACGTGGCCGCGGTGCATGGCGGCTACGCCCGCTATCGCCGCCGCATGCTGGAGGCCGGCATCGAGCTGCGCGAGCTGCGCCGCAGCGGACACGAGAATGCCGGCCTATTCGGCTCCAAGGGGGCGAGCCTGCATACCAAGGCGATCTTGATCGACGGCACGCTGGTCGGCGTCGGCTCCTTCAACCTGGACCCGCGCTCGCTGAATCTGAACACCGAGGCCGGCGTCTTCGCGCAGCACCCCGAGCTGGGCCGCCGCTTGCGGCAGGAATTCGACCGGCTGGCCGACCCGACGCGCAGCTTCAAGGTGGAGCTGGAGGATGGCCACATGGTCTGGCGCCATGAAGTCGACGGCCGGGAGGAAACCGTGCGGCACGAACCCGACGCGCCGCTGGGCCGCCGGCTGATCGCCCAGATCGTGCGCTGGCTGCCGCTCGAATCGCAACTCTGAGAGATCAGGGGTAGACAAGCTGGGTGATCGGCCGGGCATTGCGCCAGTCGATCCCCCAATCTTCCTTCTCGCCGCGCCGCACCCAATGCTGCGACACCAGCACCATCGGCCCGCGCGGGGCGACCGCGCGCAGCGGCAGCACGATGCGGTAGGTCATGCCGTTCACGAAATCGCCCTGGTCGTGATACAGCGTCTCGGAATAGACCGGCCGCTGCTTCTCCGTGGCCAGGTCATGGGTCAGGATGACATAGCTGAGATAGGGTTCCGGCAGGGCGTCCTGCAGCGCCAGGCCGGTCAGCTCCCGGCCGACGATGCGGGTGATCGCGGTGCCGCACAGGCGATAGCGGTAGCGATGCCGGCTGCCGACGGGCACTTGCTCCAGGATCAACAGATTTGGCAGGAAGGGCTTCAAATCGAGCGGGTCGATATCGTTGCGCGCGGGAATCTGCCCGCCCTCGATGCGCGCCGCCCAATAGCCGTAGAGATTACGCAAATGCTCATGCGGAAGCTGGTCGGCAGCAAGAGTGCCGACTTCCGGGGTGGTTTCCGGCGTTCCCCATTCAGCGAACATTGCTTCTCTCATTCTTTAAAAGCGGACGAGAGCGATAATTTGAGCCTAAAGCAAACCACCGGCTTCCGCGAGGAAAACCCCTAACCAACACAGCCATCTAAAAATCGCGGTTGTATAGATCGCGGCAGACGGAAAGGATGCCGCATGCTCGATTCGCCGCTGTTTCCCCTGCTCTGCGCCTCAATCTTCCTGCTGGCCGGCTTCGCCAAGGGGGTCATCGGCATGGGCCTTCCGACCATCGCCATCGGGCTGATGAGCCTGTTCGTCTCGCCGGCCATGGCGGCGGCGATCCTGATCCTGCCCTCGGTTGTCACCAATATCGTGCAGATGCTGCAGGGCGGCGCATTCAAGCGGCTGCTGCGCCGGCTTTGGCCGATGATGGCCGGGCTGTGCGTCGGCACCTGGGCCGGGGCTGGCCTGCTGGCCGGCGAGGGCAACCCGGTCGCCGCCATCGCGCTGGGCGTGGCGCTGGTGGCGTACGCGCTGGTCGGCCTGTGCAAGGTCTCGTTCCACGCGCCGGCCCGGTGGGAGCCGGTACTGTCGCCGCTGATCGGCGTCGCGACCGGGCTGATCACGGCGGGCACCGGCGTGTTCGTGATTCCCGCCGTGCCCTATCTCCAGGCGCTGGGGCTGGAGAAGGACGAGCTGGTGCAGGCGCTGGGGATTTCCTTCACCGTCTCGACCCTGGCGCTGGCGGTCAATCTGCTGCGCGCCGATCTGCTGAACCCGGCTATCGCCTGGCTGGCGCTGGCGGCCCTGGCGGCGGCGCTGGCCGGCCAGTATCTGGGCCAGAAGCTGCGGGGCCGGCTCGACCCCGCAACCTTCAGGATGTGGTTCTTCATCAGCATGCTGGCGCTGGGCGTCTATCTGATCGTCCGGCGCAGCATGGCGCTGCTTTAGACCTGCTTCACGCGCGGACCGCGGGTCCACAGACGCAGCTTGCGGCAGGCCTCGACGAAGCCGGCCGTATCCTTCGCCACCGACAGGGCGATGACCCCCTCATCGGCATCCGGCTTCACGCCGGCCTTTTCCATCAGCGGCAGCGCCTCGGCCGTATGGGCGATGAACTTCTGATGGGCGAAGGCGTCGGCGACGAAATCGCGAGCCGTCGATTCCTCGGCCAGCAATTCCGCCCCCTCCGCCGACAGCAGCAGCGCCACCGCGTCGAACACCACCGACGGGCCGCCATCGATCTTCTCGTCGGCCACGATCCAGCTGCCGTCGCTGGCCTCGACGCCGCCGACCATCGGGGCGACCAGGGTGAGCATCGCCCCCTCGGCCTCGACCGCCTTCTCCAGCCCTTTCAGCAGCGCGGCGTCCACGCCGTCGCTGATCAGCGCGCCGATCTTGCGGCCCTTGAAGCTGTCCGGCCCGTTCAGCAGGATGCTGAGCGCCGACGACTTTTCCAGATCCTTGGTCGGCTGGGCGGCATCGGCCGGCTTCGGCATCTCGCGCAGCCGCAGCCCCTCGGCCACCGCATTGGCCAGCGCATCGTCGATATTCAGCAGATGCGCCACCATCCGCGCGCGGATCGCCAGCGTCTCCACCTTGCTCAGCTCGAAGATCAGCGCCGAGGCGATATGCGCCTGCTCGACCTCGGTCTGGCTGCGATAGAACTGCCGGGCCTGGCTGTAATGGTCGGCGAAGCTTTCGGCGCGGATGCGGAGCTTCGGCCCGTCCATTTCCTCCGGATAGGAGGCAAAGCCCTTCTCCGGCGATTCGCGCGGCCCGCCCTGCTCCCCGCCCCAGGAATTGGGCTCGTAATTGGCCCGGCCCTTGGGATTGTGGAAGGCCATGTGGCCGTCCTGCTGGAAATGGTGGAACGGGCATTTCGGCGCATTGATCGGCAGATGCGTGAAATTGGTGCTGCCCAGACGCTTCAACTGCGTGTCGAGATAGGAGAAATTGCGCCCCTGCAGCAGCGGATCGTTGGTGAAATCGATGCCGGGCACGATGTTCTGCGTCATGAACGCGACCTGCTCGGTCTCGGCGAAGAAATTATCGACGCAGCGATTCAGCACCAGCCGGCCGACGCGGCGCACCGGCACCAGCTCCTCCGGGATGATCTTGGTGGCGTCCAGCACGTCGAAATCGAAGCTGTTGGCGAAATCCTCGTCAAAGAGCTGCAACCCCAGCTCCCATTCCGGGAAATCGCCGGCCTGGATCGCGTCCCACAGATCGCGGCGATGGAAGTCGGGGTCGGCGCCGTTCACCTTCAGCGCCTCGTTCCACACCACCGACTGCATGCCCAGCTTCGGCTTCCAGTGGAATTTGACGAAGGTCGATTTGCCCTTCGCGTTGACCATGCGGAAGGTATGGACGCCGAACCCCTCCATGAAACGCAGGGAGCGCGGAATCGTGCGGTCGGACATGATCCACATGACCATGTTCATCGATTCCGGCGTAAGGGAAATGAAGTCCCAGAAATTATCGTGCGCCGTCTGCGCCTGCGGGAAGCCGCGATCCGGCTCCGGCTTGGCGGCGTGGATCAGGTCGGGGAACTTGATCGCGTCCTGGATGAAGAAGACCGGGATGTTGTTGCCGACAATGTCCCAATTGCCTTCCTGGGTATACAGCTTCACCGCGAAGCCGCGCACATCGCGCGCCAGATCAGCCGAACCCTTGCTGCCCGCCACCGTGGAGAAGCGCACGAAGGCCGGCACCTTCTCGCCCGGCCGCTGGAACAGATCGGCCTTGGTGATGTCCGCCAGGCTCTCATAAGGCTCGAAGAAGCCATGCGCGCCATAGCCGCGGGCATGCACCACGCGCTCCGGAATGCGCTCATGGTCGAAATGGAAGATCTTCTCGCGGAAGTGAGTATCCTCCATCAGCGTCGGGCCGCGCTGGCCGGCGCGCAGCGAATTCTGGTCGTCGGCGACCGGCGTGCCCTGTTGCGTGGTGAGAACCGGCACATCGCCGCCGGCGGTCTGATGGGTCTCGCCGCCTGTGCCCCGCGAAATCTTCTGCTCGCCCAGTTGCGCGGCCGTCAGACCGGCTGCCTGCTTCGTCTTCGCCATGGTGATCGGTTTCCTCTTCTTGCGGTGTTCGCCCAGAATCGGAACAGATCGGCACGCGCCGCACGATGCGGCTTCCGGCGTCGAGAAGTGGCTATGGCGACGGCGCGGTCCGGGCTGCTCCTCAGCTTCCCGTTCCAACAGCGCTATCCTTGAGTTGTTCCAGAATAACCGCTAGCGGCTTGATATCCGCTAGATCGCGCCGCTGGCCTTCAACGCCGCCAGTGCCTCCGGCGGCAGGCCCAACTCGGCATAGACAGCCGCGTTATGCTGCCCCACGAAGGGCGCAGGCGTCGCATAGCCCGGGGAAGCCGCGCTGAATTTCAGCGGGAAGGCCGCCGCCGCCGGCCCCTTGGCCTGCGGATAGGCGGGATGCACCACCGGCTGCACCATGCCGCGCGCCCGCAGATGCGGCCAATCGGCCAGGTCGCGGGCGGCGCGGATCGGGCTGCACGGAATGTCGCGCGCGGCCAGGCGCTCCAGCGCCGCCGCCGTGGTGACGGTCGCGGTCCAGGCGCCGACGATGCGGTCGATCTCCGCATTATGCACGATGCGCCAGCCGGTATTCATATGGTCCGGCGACTGGGCGAGATCGCGCCGGTCCATCACGTCCAGCAGCGCCAGCCAATCCTGCTGCGTCGCCGCCCCCAGGGCGATGGCGCCGTCCTGGGTCGCATAGGTGTTGAAGGGCGAGAAACGCATGATGCGGTTGCCCTGCCGCTCGGCCAGGCCGAGTTCCTCGTAGCAGTCGAACGGTTCGTCCAGCATCAGCGCCACCAGGCAATCGGCCATCGAGACGTCGATGAACTGCCCCCGGCCCGTGCGCTCGCGCTGATACAGCGCGCCCAATATGCCGGACACGGCAAAGGTGCCGGCGATGCCGTCGGTCAGCGGCGAGCCGGCCTTGTGCGGCGCGCCCTCGGGATCGCCGGTGACGCTCATCAGCCCGGATGCCGCCTGCACCATCAGATCGTAGGCCTTGGCGTGGCGTTCCGGCCCGGTCGAGCCATAGCCGGTGATGGCGCAATGGATGAGGCGCGGAAAGCGCTCGGCCACGCTGTCGGGCGACAGGCCCAGCCGGTCGGTCACGCCGACGCGGAAATTCTCCACCAGCACATCGGCGGTCTCCAGCAGCCGGTAGAGGATGTCCCGCCCCTCCGGCGACTTCAAATTCAGCGTGACGGACTTCTTCGCCCGCGCCCGCTTCAGATAGGCCAGCCCCAGATCGCCCTCGGTGCGGCGGTTCATCGACACGCCTTCCGGCCCGAAGAAGGGCGGCGCGTTGGCCGCCGGGTCGCCGCCGACCGGCTCGTCGATGCGGATCACCTCCGCGCCCAGCCCGGCCAGGAACAGGGTGGCCTGCGGGCCTGACAGGAAACGCGTCAGGTCGATCACCCGCACCCCGTCCAGTATCTGCGACTTCGGCTGCTCGGTCATGCGGCGTTTCCCATTTTCTTGATCCTCCCCTCCTCTCCGACCGTCACCTCCGCAGCAGGAGAGAATTGCCCTGACTCTGCCCCTCTCGCGGCCAGCGATGTCAATGTGATATGGATACGGATTATTAATGCAAATTCGTGATATGCCCCCATGCATCAGGACGTTCCCGACCTCAGCGCCAAGCATCTGCGCTCCATCGTGGCGCTGGCGCGGTTCGGCAGCTTCATCGCCGCCGCCTCCTATCTCGGCATCTCGCAGCCGGGCCTGAGCCGGATCATCCAGCAGGCCGAGGGCCTGCTGGGCGTGGCGCTGTTCCTGCGCGGCACCCGCAGCGTCACGCAGACCGAGGCCGGGCGTGACTTCATCCCGGTCGCCGAGCGCCTGCTGGGCGAACTGGCGCAGCAGACCCGGCGCATGCGCGCGCTGGACGGGCAGATGCGCGGCCAGCTCATCATCGCCTCGCTGATGTCGATCTCGCATCACGTGCTGCCGGCGGCCCTGGTGGAATTCCGCCAGCAGCACCCGAAAATGTTCATCCAGGTGCGCGAGGGGCTGGGCAATGCAGTGCTGGAGGATGTGCGCAGCGGCGTCGCCGATATCGGCATCGGCAACGCAACCTCGGTGCAGCAGGAAATCGCGGTCGAGACGGTGGTCGAGGAATCCTTCTATGTCGTGCTGCCGGCCGGCCACGCGCTGGCGGGCCGGCCCAGCATCGCGCTGGCCGCGCTGGCCGATGTGCCGCTGGTCTCCATGCCCATCGAATCCGGCCTGCGCCGCGCGATCGACGTAACCGCCAACACGCATGGCGTGGTGCTGGATCACAGCCTGATCACCAACCAGTACGCCTCGCTGTTCGGCTTCGTCGCCAGCGGACTGGGGGCGACCATCGTGCCGGCCACGGTGCTGCCGCCAGCCGACGATCCCGCCTTCGCCATCCGCCCGCTGACGCCGGCCATCACCCGCCGCATCGGCATCATGCGCCAGGCCGACCGCCCGCTGCCCGAACCGGCGGAAATATTCCTGACGCTCTTCCGTCCCCGCTTCCTGCAGGCGACCCGGGGGATGGCCCGCTGATATATGCGAAAACCGCATCAATAGAGTAAATCAATTTCGATTTGAGATACCGTTCGCGACCGCCTAGCCTCACCGGCAGAAAATCAACAGCCGGTCGGGAGGATGAAATGTCGGCGATCAAAGAAGTGAAGATGTATTCGGACTTCAAGAGTCCCTATGCCTTCCTGGCCTATGGGCCGGCCTTCGAACTGGAGGAACGCTACAATATCAAGCTGCGCTGGATTCCCTTCCAGCTGCGCCTGAAGGGCAAGGGCCAGCGCAGTGTCTATTCCGAATACAAGGTGAAGTATTCCTATATGGATGCGCGCCGGCACGCCAACATGCGCGGCGGCCTGATGCTGCGCGGCCCCTTGAAGATTTTCGATACCACCCCGGCACTGATCGGCGGGCTGTTCGCGCAGAAGCAGGGGCGCGAGAAGGAATACGGGCTGAAGGTGTTCGAGCTGTTCTTCAAGCGCGAGCTGGCGGCCGACGAGGCCGACGCGATTGCCGGCGTTATCGACAGCCTGGGCATGTCCTCTGCCGATTACCGCGCCTATCTGGCGGACGACGGCCCGGCGGAGTATGAGCGCTGCCAGGATGAATCCGTCACCGACCAGATTTTCGGCGTGCCGCTGTTCATCTTCGAGGGCGAGCAGTTCTGGGGCTATGACCGCATGAGCCTGCTGGAAATGCGCCTGAAGGAGCACGGGCTGGAAAAGACCAAGAGCGCTGCCGAATAAAAAAGCCCGTTCGAGAAAAGATCAAAGCAGATGACCCCGCAAAACGGCATGCTGACCGGCTACCGGATTCTCGACATCACCCAGTTCGTCGCCGGCCCGACCTGTACCCGCATCATGGCGGAGCTGGGCGCCGACGTGATCAAGGTGGAACTGGCCCCCTTCGGCGACCGGGGCCGCATGTCGGGGCTGAAACCGATCGATCCGGCGCACCGGAAAAGCTCGGCCAGCACCTATTTCTTCCAGCACAACCATTCCAAGCGCAGCCTGGCGCTGGACATCAAGCATCCGCGCGGCAAGCAATTGCTGCTCGACCTGGTGAAGCAGGCCGATGTGCTGGTGGAGAATTTCGCCCCCGGCGTGATGGCCCGCATGGGGCTGGGCTGGGACGATCTGAAGCCGATCAACCCCCGCCTCGTCATGTGCTCGATCTCGATGGCCGGGCAGACCGGCCCACTCAGCCAGCAGCCGGGCTTCGACTATATGGGGGCCGCCTATGCCGGCATCACGGCGGCGCTGGGCGAAGCCGACCGTAGCCCGGCGCAGCTGCCGCTGGCCATCGGCGACAGCGCCACGGGCGTGACGGCGGCGATGGCGGTGGGCTTCGCCCTGCTGCATCGCGAGCGCACCGGCCAGGGGCAATATATCGAGGCATCCCTGCTCGACACCTATTTCCACATGCATGAGGTGAACGTGCCGAAGGTGGCGATGCGCGGCGCTTCCGTGCTGCCGCCGCGCGCCGGCTCGCAGCATCCGGATGGCGGGCCGACCGGCATCTTCCGCGCCGCCGACGGCAGCTATCTCGCCATGATGATCATGCCCTACCAATGGCCGCAGATCGTCGCCGCCCTGGGCCAGCCGGAACTTGCCGAAGACCCGCGCTTCGCCACGCCGCGCGACCGGCGCGACAATAAGGAGGCGCTGAAGGACATTATCGAGCAATGGCTGGCTACTTTCCCCGACCGCGCCGCCGGGCTGAAGGCGCTGGAGGCGCACCGCGTGCCCTGCGCGCCGATCCTGTCGCTCGATCAGGCGATGGAGCACCCGCATCTGCGCGAGCGCGGCACGGTACGCCAGGTAACGGACCGGCATATCGGCGAATTCTCGATTCCCGGCATGCCGGTTAAATTCTCCGACTGGCCGGAGCGCACCGATCTTCAGGTCGCCCTGCTGGGCGAGCATAACGAGGCGGTGCTGGGCGAGATTCTCGGCCTCGGCCAGGACGAGATCGACGCGCTCTACGACGACAAGGTGCTGGTGCGCGACCCGTTGATCTGAGCCGCCGCTATTCCGCCGCCGGCCGCTTCAGCGCCGCGATCTCCTGCCGCAAAGCGCCCAGCTCGGCCATGATCTGCTGGTGGTCGGAGCCGAGGGTGCCGCGCGTCTCCTCCTCCTCGGCGTGGTTCTCCTTGGTCATCGCGTCGACGATGATGGCGATGAACAGGTTCAGCACCGCGAAAGTGGTCAGCAGGATGAAGGTGACGAAGAATATCCAGGCCATCGGATAGACCTCCATCACCGGCCGCACGATGCCCATCGACCAGCTCTCCAGCGTCATCACCTGGAACAGCGTATAGGTCGAGGCGCCGATGGTGCCGAACCAGTCCGGGAAGCTGGCGCCGAACAGCTTGGTCGCCATCACCGCCGCGACGTAGAACACCAGCGACAGCAGCGCCACCACCGCGCCCATGCCGGGGATCGCCCGCAGCAGCGCCTGCACCACCTTGCGCATCGAGGGCACGATGGAAATGAGCCGCAAGGCGCGCAGGATGCGCAGCGCGCGCATGACCGTCACCCCCTCGCCCACCGGCATCAGCGTCACGCCGACGATCACGAAATCGAAGACATTCCAGGGTTCGCGGAAAAAGCGCAGCCGGTAAACGGCCAGCTTGAGGATGATTTCGACCACGAAAATCGTCAGCGCCACCTTGTCCAGCAGCACCAGCGCCGGGCCGATAGCGGCGACCACCGTAGCGGAGGTCTCCAGCCCCAGGGTGATTGCGTTCACGATGATGACGGCAACGATAAAGCTCTGGAACCCATTGGATTCCAGGAAATGACGGAGCTTCCCCACGCAGCCCTCCCCTAAGACGAATCAGCCGCGCTCCACATGCCCGGAAGTGGATGGAAAGGCAACAGGAATGAAGCAAGAGTATGGCTTGCCCCCGAACCCTTCGAAACGCCGCCCCTGCGGCTCCTCAGGGTGAAGCTATTCTAGGACTTCCAGTACGGCTTGATAATCGATGCGCTGGCGGTGCCCCCTGGTGACCCTCATGCTGAGAGCCCCTGTGCCGTGTCCTTCGAGACGCCGCCCCTGGGGGCTCCTCAGGACGAGGGAGACTTGGGCATTCCGCCGGTACCGCTTGGTGGCCCTCATGCTGAGGAGCCGCGT
>NZ_LPXN01000145.1 GCF_001618175.1 Oceanibaculum pacificum
CTCCCCTTCCGGGGCGAGGGATTGTTCTCCGGGCCGCGTCATGGGCGGGTCAGGCAACCGTGGAGTTATTGAGCGAACCGCTTGACACGCCTCCCTCTGCTTATAGACTGACATCCAAGTCAGTAATCCCGCGATCAGGACGGGATCGAACAGGAGGGGATGCGTCGTGCGCTTGAAGGATAAGATCGCCATTGTCACCGGCGGCGGGTCGGGCATCGGCCATGCCACCTGCCTCACCTTCGCCCGCGAGGGCGCCTATGTGGTGGTGGCCGACAAGAACCCGGACGCCGCGCGTAAAGTCGCCGACACCCTGGTCGCGGCCGGCGGCAAAGGCGAATCGGTCGAGGTCGACGTCGCCAAATCCGCCTCGGTGCGTGCGATGATCGAGGGTGTGGTCGAGCGCCAGGGCCGGCTGGACATTCTTGTGAACAATGCCGGCTACGGCATCGCCGGCACCGTGGTCAGCACGACGGAGGAGGATTGGGACGCGCTGATGGCGGTGAACGTCAATGGCGTGTTCTTCGGCTGCAAATACGCCATCCCGATCATGGAGAAACAGGGCGGCGGGGTGATCGTGAACACCGCCTCCACCGTCTCCAAGGTCGGCATCAAGGACCGGGCGGCCTATTGCGCCTCCAAGGGCGCGGTCGCGGCGATGAGCCGGGCGATGGCGCTGGACCATGTCGATGCCGGCGTGCGCATCAATTGCGTCGCCCCCGGCACGATCGAATCGCCCTATTTCGACGAGATTTTCCGCAAGAGCAACGACGCCGCCGCCCTGCGCAAGGGGCTGGAGGCGCGCCAGGCGATGAACCGGCTGGGCAAGCCGCAGGAGATCGCCAACGGCATCCTGTTCCTGGCCAGCGACGAAAGCTCGTTCTGCACCGGCTCCGTCCTGATGGTCGATGGCGGCTGGACCGCGAAGTAAGGACATCCGCACATGCGCCGCACCGTAACGGATGTGGTGGTCGTCGGCGGCGGCGGCACCGGGCTGATGACGGCCCTGTCCGCCGCCCGGCTGGGCCGCGCCGTCGTGCTGCTGGAGAAGAACCCGAAGCTGGGCGGCACCTCCGGCATGTCCGTCGGCTCGATCTCTTCCAGCGCCACCCAGCAGCAGCGCGCGGCGGGCATCGAGGACACGCCTGACGCGCATTTCGAGGATATGCCGAAATTCCACGGCCCCCATCTGGCCAACCGCGACAATCCGGCGCTGCGCCGGCTGCTGGTCGACAATATGCCGGAGACCATGCGCTTTCTGAGCGATCTGGGCCTGGTCTTCATGAATCCGGTGCCGGAGCCGCCGCACCGCGTGCCGCGCCTGCATCAGGTGCTGCCGCATTCCGGGGCCTATATCCACCTGCTGTCCAGGGCCTGCCGGAAGGAGGGGGTGGATATCCGCACTTCCAGCCCGGCGCGGCGGATCGTCATGGAAGCCGGCCGCGCGGTCGGGGTGGAGATCGACGGGGAGCTGATCAGCGCCCGGCGCGGCGTGGTGCTGGCGTCCGGCGACATCAGCGCCGCGCCCGAGGAATATCGCAGCCGGCATTTGCCGCCGGCGATGGGCGGCATCGCGGCGATCAACCGGACCAGCACCGGCGACGGCCAGAAGATGGGCGAGGCGGTCGGCGCGAGCGTCGTGAACGGCGATATCGCCTGGGGACCGGAAATCCGCTTCGTCGCCCCGCCGACCGCGAGTTTCATCACCAGGCTGCCGCCGGTCACCGCCTTCGCGCGGCTGGTGAAGGCGATGATGGGGCTGTTGCCGCAATCGGTGCTGCGACCGTTCCTGATGTCCTTCGTGACCACCTATCTGGCGCCGTCGCACGGGCTGTTTCGCGAGGGCGGCATCCTGGTCAACAAGCAGGGCGAGCGCTTCTGCGACGAGCTGAACCAGCCGCATTATGCGATGGCGCAGCAGCCGGACCATGTCGCCTATATCCTGCTGGACGGGGCGACGGCGGCAAAATTCGTCGAGTGGCCGCATTTCGTCTCCACCGCGCCGGGCGTCGCCTACGCCTATCTGCCGGATTACGAGCGCAACCGCCGCGACATCTGCTTCAAGGCCGATACGCTGGACGGGCTGGCGGCGAAGATCGGCGTGCCCGCCGCCGCGCTGAAGCGCTCGGTCGAGGCCTATAATGCCGGCGAGCGCGGGGAACGCCCGGCCTTGGGGGCGGGGCCTTATGTCGCCCTCGGCCCGGCCAAGCCCTGGATCGTCTTTACCGAGGGTGGGTTGAACGTCAACGCCTCCCTGCAAGTGCTCGATAAACAGGAAAAGCCGATACCCGGCCTGTTCGCCGCCGGCTCGGCCGGGCAGGGCGGGGTTCTGCTGGAGGGCCACGGCCATCATCTGGGCTGGGCCTTCACCTCGGGCCGCATCGCTGGCCGCAATGCCGCCTTCAACGATATCGCCGCTTCATAGTGAGGAAAGACAGGGATGTATAATCTGACCGGACGAACCGTGCTCATCACCGGCGGGGCGGGCGGCATCGGCAAGGCCAGCGTGCTGCGCCTGGCCGACGAGGGCTGCGACATCGCCATCTTCGACCGCCAGGCCGAGCAGGCTGAGGAAACCGCCGCCCTGATCCGCGCCAAGGGCCGCAAGGCCTATGTCGCCACCGGCGACGTCTCCAAGGCCGAAGATGTGAAGGCGGGCTGCGCCGACCTCGTAAAGCAGCTCGGCCATGTCGACATCCTGATCAACTGCGCCGGCATCCTGCGCCTCGGCCCGCTGCTGGAGATGGACGAGGCGGCGTGGCACAACAGCTTCGGCGTGAATGTCGACGGCGTGTTCCACACCTGCCGCGCGGTGCTGCCGCACATGGTGGCGCGCAAGCAGGGCAAGGTCATCAACATGGCTTCCTGGATGGGCAAGAAGGCGCTGGCCAATTACAGCGCCTATTGCGCCACCAAATTCTCCGTCATCGCCATCACCCAGGCGCTGGCGCTGGAGATGGCGCCG
Source organism: Oceanibaculum pacificum (assembly GCF_001618175.1). GTDB lineage: Bacteria > Pseudomonadota > Alphaproteobacteria > Oceanibaculales > Oceanibaculaceae > Oceanibaculum > Oceanibaculum pacificum. The sequence goes on from NZ_LPXN01000145.1 coordinate 2,963, forward strand.
CACGGCATCGCCGTGAACTCGGTCTGCCCGGGCCTGATCGTCGATACCCAGATGCGCGTCGAATCCGAAGCCCAGCACAAGGCGCAGGGCCTGCCGATGGCGAAGGATCGGGTCGCCTCCATCCCGATGGGCCGCGCCGGCCTGCCCGGCGACGTGGCGCGCATCGTCGCCTTCCTGGCCTCCGACGAATCCGACTACATGACCGGCCAGGGCATCAATATCACCGGCGGCATGTGGACCACGAGCTGAGCGCAAACGCTGGACGGCTGACTGCAACGTCAGTTACGCTCACAGCAATTCGCTAATGCAAAAAAAGCGAGTCTGAACAGGCTTCAACAATCTTGGGGGTATATAAAAATGATTAAGTCCGTGCGCAGCTTCGCCATCGGCGCGGCTTTGATGTGTGGCGTGGCTGTGGCGGCCGTGCAGCCGGCCGCCGCCCAGGCGACCAAGCCGGTGGAATGGAGCATGGCGACGCCGTGGGCCGGCGGGCATTGGCTCGATATCGGCGCCAAGCGCTTCGCCGAGCTGGTGGGCCAGATGACCGAGGGCCGGGTGAAGATCAATGTCTTCCCCGCCGGAACGCTGGGCAGCGCCTTGAAGGTCACCGAGACGGTGCAGAGCGGCATTGCCGAGGTCGGGCATAATTGGCCGGCCTATGATTGGGGCATCGACCGCACCGGCGTCATTTTCGGCGGCTGGTCGGGCGGCCTGACGCCGGAGGAATACATGCTCTGGCTGTATAATTACGGCGGCGCGGATCTCTGGAAGCAGTGGCGCCAGGAAGTTTCCGGCGTGGTGGTGGTGCCCTGCGGCCTGCTGGAGACCGAGATTTTCATGCATGCCCACAAGCCGGTGCGCACGCTGGAGGATTACAAGGGCATGAAGGTCCGCACCTCCGGGGCGTGGGCCGAGATCGCCACCGATCTGGGGGCGTCCACCGTCGTCATGGCCGGTTCGGAAGTGTTCCCGGCGCTGGAGCGCAAGGTGGTGGACGGCATCGAGTGGGGCGGACCCGGCATCAACATGTCGGCCGGCTTCCACAAGATCGCGAAATACATCATCACGCCGGGCATTCATCAGCCGTCGGGCGCGCATGAATGCATGTTCAACAAGGATGCCTGGGCCAAGCTGTCCGACAAGGATAAGGGCCTGATCGAGCTGGCCGGCAAGCTGACCACCTACGAGACCTTCATCGGCTACGCCAAGGAAGATTTGGCCGGCTATGCCTTCCTGAAGAGCCAGCCGGGCGTTGAATTCGTGGAGCTGGACGAAAGCTTCATCGAGGCGGCCCGCAAGGCCTCGTTCGCCTGGGCGGACAAGCAGTCGGGCGCGAATGCCTGGTTCAAGAAGGCGTATGAGCATCAGCGCGCCTTCCAGGCCTCGATCAAGGATTGGTCGAAGTTCCGCCTGCCGATCGGCGCGGCGCAGTAAGCACGCAGCAGCGGGGCGTCCGGTATCCGCCGGGCGCCCCAGTCTCGTCAGCCGTCGGAGTTCCGCATGCATTTCCTGCGCAAGCTGGAGGTCGTGACCGATATCGCGGCCTTCATCGGCATCCTGATCGTCGTGCCGCTGATCCTGTCGATGGTCTATGAGGTGTTGAGCCGCTACCTGCTGGCGGCCCCCACCTTCTGGGCCTACGAGCTGGGCTACATGATGATGGGCGCGATCTTCATGTTCGGCATGGCCTATGCCCTGAAGGTGCGCCAGCATGTGACGGTGGACGTGCTGCACGGCGCGTTGCCGCCGCGCCTGAAGGCGGCGGTGAATATTGTGGGATATTGCTTCTTCATTCCCTGCGTCGCCTGGCTGACCTACGCGCTGTGGGGCTACATGGTCCGCGCCTATGTCGGCGCGGAAGGGTCCGGCCAGTCGGCCTGGAACCCGCAGATCTGGCCGTACCGCGCGATTCTGGTGATCGGCTTCGCCATCTTCCTGCTGCAAACGCTGATCGAGTTCACGAAAAACTGGATCGCGCTCATCGCCAACGACGCGACGGATATCTGAGCATGACCGGCCTTGCCCTCTGGATGTTCCCGGCGCTGCTGGTGTTTGTCGCGCTGGGCATTCCCATCGCCTTCTCGCTGATGAGCGTGGCGCTGATCTTCGGCGTGCTGCGCTTCGGCGACGCGGCGGTGGCACAGTTCGTCTCCAAGGTCGACGATGTGTCGACCAACTATATTCTGGGCGCCATTCCGCTGTTCGTCTTCATGGGCGCGCTGCTGGAACGCTCGGGCATCGCCAGCCGGCTGTTCGACGCGATCTATCTGTGGACCAAGCGGCTGCCGGGCGGCCTTGCCATCGGCGCGGTCATCATGTGCACCGTCTTCGCGGCCGCCACCGGCATCACCGGCGCGACCGAGACCGTGGTCGGCATGCTGGCGATCCCGGCGATGATGAAATACGCCTACGACAAGCGGTTGATCTCCGGCACGATCTGCGCCGGCGGCTCGCTCGGCACCATCATCCCGCCCTCGATCACCGTGGTCGTGCTGGCCCCGGTGGCGGATATTCCGGTGGGCGACCTGTTCGCCGGCATCATGTTTCCGGGCCTGATCATGTCCGGGCTTTTCCTGGCTTATATCGTCGGGGCCTGCACATTGAATCCGTCCTTGGCCCCGCGCCAGCCGGAGACGGCGGAAGACGCGATATCCTTCGGCGAGAAGCTGCGCATCACCGCCATCGCCATGCTGCCGCCGGTCTTTCTCATTTTCGCCGTGCTGGGCACCATTCTGCTCGGCTGGGCGACGCCGACCGAGGCGGCGGCCACCGGCGCGTTCGGCAGCATTCTGCTGTGCTTCATCTATCGCCAGTTCAACCTGTCGATGCTGAAGGAGGCGTTGTACCGCACGCTCTCCATCACCGCGATGATCCTGCTGATCGTGCTGGGCGGCAGCATGTTCGCCGGCGTGTTCTATGCCTCCGGCGGCATGGTGGCGATCCAGAAGCTGCTGGCGGAATACGGTCTGGCCGGCTGGCCGGCCATCGGGCTGATCCTGTTCCTCACCTTCCTGGCCGGCTTCGTGCTGGAGCTGATCTCCATCGTGCTGATCGTGATTCCGATCGCGATCCCGCTGGTGAAGCTGTACGGCATCGATCCGCTCTGGTTCTCGGTGCTGTTCCTGGTGATCCTGCAGACCAGCTATCTGACGCCCCCGATGGCCCCGGCCATCTTCTATCTGCGCGCCATCGCGCCTTCCAGCATCACCTTGATGCATATGTATAAGGGTGTGATTCCGTTCATCGTGATGCAGATCATCACGCTGGGGCTGGTCTTCGCCTTCCCCGATATCGCCACCTGGCTGCCGCGCCAGATCTACGGCCAGTAAGACAGGCCGCCGCTCAGATCACCAGGGCGGCGGCGCTGTTGCGCACCAGGCGTTCCAGGCTGAGCACGGTCAGGAAGGACGTCTTGGGATTATCGGGCGAGGGCAGGTTCTCCAGCCGCAGCGCCAGCGTGCCGAACGCGCCCGCCGCGTCGACCTCGTGGCGATTGCCGGTCGCGTGCGGGTCGGCGACGATGCGGCAGCGCGTCGCCTCGAAGCCGATGCCGGCCAGCGCCACGGTGGTGGCCACGTTCGCGTTCTTCGGGAACATCTGGGAGGCCTCGCGCGCCGTGCCTTCGTACAGCACCGCCTCCTCGGTCAGCGCATCCAGGTCGACCAGGCTTTCCGCGGCGGTGTCCCGCCAGGCCAAGGGCGGCTTGCGCGAGGTGTAGGTGACGCTGTCCAGGCCGGCCAGCCGCGCGGCCGCCAGCCCGTCGATGGCCGCCACCGCGCCGGCCGGCACCAGGATGCGCGATCCGCCGGCCTCGGCCGCCTGGCGCAGGCTCCGTTCGGTCGCCGGATCGGCCAGCGCGCCGACCGAGGCGACCGCCAGATCGATGCCGGCGGCCAGGATCGCCGGGCCGAATTGCGCGGCCGCCTGCTGCCCGGCGCATTCCACCACCAGATCGGGCCTGGCGTTCAGCAAGGCCGCGACATTATCCACCAGCGGCGCGTCCGCGCCGTCTGAGCGGCCGGGGCGGACCAGGATGGCGATGACCTGCGGCGCATCGGGATCGGCCGCCAGGCGCGTCGCCAGCGCCTTGCCAATGGCGCCGTGGCCGATCAGGCCGATGCGCTTTGCCAGCAGGCTCACGCCTTGATCGGCGCGAAGATGGTGTCCATCTCGATCTTCTCGACATCCTCCGGCCGGGCGAAGGGCTCCGGCGCCGGTTCGCCCGGCGTGCGCGGGCGGCCGATCTCCTCGAAGAAGATGTCCAGCCCGCCGGGCATGATGGTCCAGAACATCATCAGATCCTTGGTGCCGGTATTGATGATCTTGTGCCGGCGGAAGGAGCCGAGATAGACCGTGGTGCCGGGGCGGATCGGGTGCGGTTCGCCATCCAGCTCCAGTACGCCCTCGCCCTCGTAGAAGAACAATATCTCCTTGTGGTCGGGGTGCTGGTGGTCGCGGATATAGCCGCCCGGCGCAATCGCCTGGGTGCCGGTGGAGAAGGGCAGGCCGGGGATGTTGCGCTGGGAGAATTTCACCTCGCCATAGCCGTTCGCCGGCACCGGCTGCCACCAGCTCGGACCCTCATCCTGCTGCACGACGACCGCATAACCCTTTTCGTCCTTCGCCTGAGCCGCTTCCATGGCGTCCTCCTTCGCTAACTCTACAGGTACTAGATAGGCGCTTACTTGGCCTTGAACATCTCCAGCAGCGCGTCGAAGGCGCGCATATAGGTCTGGATGCCCACCCCCATGAACACGCCCTTGCAGGCCTGCGCACTGATCGAATGAATGCCGCGGTCGTAATGGTTGGTCATATGCACCTCAATCACCGGCACCTTGATGCCGCGGATGCAGTCGCGCAGCGCATAGCCGGCGTAGCACATGCCGCCGGGATTCATCACCACGCCGTCATAATCCTGCCGGTGTGCTGCGAACAGCTTGTCGATCGCGTGGCCCTCGACGTTGGTATAGTAGATCTCGACCTCGAAGCCCTTCGCGGCGGCGTAGTCGCGCACCATCTGGTCCAGCTCGTCGGCCGTGGTCTTGCCGTACTTCTCCGGCTCGCGGATGCCCAGGAACTCCATATTGGCGCCCTGGAGAAACAATATCTTCGGCACGGCACTCCCCCCTTATGCTTGCGCGGCGACCTGACTTGTTAGTCAGTATCCGCAATTCTACGGATATGCCTTACAAGGGTCAACGCGGGAGGAGGTCTTAGCCGAACCGGGCGAATCTCCAGCTAACCGGTCCCGCCGCCTTTAATGGAAGGCCAGGGCGGGGTCATTCTTGAGCGGGCCTCTGGCGATGCCGCAGCAGTGCGGCGATTTCCGGGTCGGCCATGCCCAGCACCTCGCGCAGCACCGTGGCGGTGTCGGCGCCCAGGGCGGGCGGGGCGCGGTCGCTGGTGGTGGGGCCGCTGGCGAATTTCACCGGATTACCGACCTGCGGGATCGCCGGGGCGGCGGCGCTGGAGAGCGTGCGCCGCAAGCCGCGGGCCTGCACCTGCGGATCGGCGAAGACCTGCGCCAGATCGTTGATCGGCCCGCAGGGCACGGCGTGGTTCTCCAGCAAGGCGACCCACTCGGCGGTGCCGCGCCCGGCGATGATCTCGGCCAGCAGCGGGATCAGCGCGGCGCGGTTCACGATGCGCCCGCTATTGGTCCTGTAGAGCGGGTCGGCGGCCAGGTGGCCCGCCCCGGCGACGGCGCAGAAGCGGGCGAACTGGCCGTCATTGCCGATCGCCAGGATCATGTGCCCGTCGGCGGTCTTGAACACCTGATAGGGCACCACGTTGGGATGCGCGTTGCCCATGCGCCCCGGCGGCTGGCCGGAGACGAGATAGTTGCTGGCCTGATTCGCCAGGGTGGCGATCTGCGTGTCCAGCAGCGCCATGTCGATGCGTTCGCCCTGGCCGGTGCGGTCGCGCTGGATCAGCGCGGTGAGGATCGCCGACAGGCCGTACAGGCCGCAAATCTGGTCGGAGATGGCGACTCCCACCTTCATCGGCTCGGCCCCTGGCTCGCCGGCCGGCTTGCCGGTGATGCTCATCAGCCCGCTCATCGCCTGGATCAGGAAGTCGTAGCCGGCCCGTTTGGCGTAGGGCCCGGTCTGGCCGAAGCCGGTGATCGAGCACCAGATCAGGCGCGGATTGACCTGCTTCAGATCGTCGTAATCCAGCCCGTATTTCGCCAGCCCGCCGACCTTGTAATTCTCCACCACCACGTCGCATTCGGCGGCCAGCCGGCGGATCAGCGCCTGGCCTTCGGGCGTTGCCATGTCGATCTCGATGGAGCGCTTGCCCCGGTTGCAGGCCAGGTAATAGGCCGACAGGCCGGGATTGTCGGCCTCGGGCTCGACCAGATAGGGCGGGCCCCAGCCGCGCGTATCGTCGCCTTCGCCCGGCTTTTCCACCTTGATGACGTAAGCGCCCATATCGGCCAGGAACTGCGTCGCCCACGGACCGGCCAGCACGCGCGACAGGTCGAGCACGCGCAGATGGCTCAAGGGTGCTGTGGTTTGCATGGCTGGTGTCTTCCTCCCGATACGGCCTTGGCGGCGCTTGGGTTCGATTGGTAGCATCCGCCGCCTGTAACGATAAAGCACAAGTGGGAGGCGGCGATTCCCGACGATGGTTTCCTAGGCGGTTTCCTGGGCGCGGGCGATCCCGGCGCGCTCGACGCGCTCTATCGGCGCTTCCTGGACGATCCGCACAGCGTGCCGCGCGACATGGCGCGGCATCTGGCGCGGCTGCTGGAGCGCGACGGCGCGCCCGCTGCTTCCGACAATAGCGCCTTACTGGCCGAAGCCTGGCGGCAGCGCGGCCATCTGGCCGCCCGCCTCGATCCGCTGGAACTGAACGAGCCGCCCGTCGTGCCGGAGCTGGATCCCGCCGCCTACGGCTTGCCGCCGGGGGCGGAGGCGCCCTGGCGCGGCCTCTATGGCGGCTCCATCGGCTGGGAATTCGCGCATATCCACGATGGCGAGAAGCGGCGCTGGATGCAGGCCCGGGCCGAGGCCCCGGCGCTGCCGGACGAGGCCACGCGGCTCGATCTGCTGGCGCTGCTGAGGCGCGGCCAGGCCTTCGAGGAGACGCTGCAGGGCCGGCTGCCCGGCGCGAAGCTGTTCGGCCTGGCCGGCGGCGACGGGTTCCTGGCGGCGGTGGAGACGATCTTCCGCCGCAGCCTGGCCCTCGGCGTCGAGGAGGTGGTGATGGGCGGCATGCATCGCGGCCGCCTGGCGCTGCTGGCCGTGCTGCTGGAAAAGCCGCTGACGGCGCTGGTCGCCGAGGTCACCGGCAAGTCGCCGCTGCCCCAGGGCATGCAGGCCTCCAGCGACGTGCCCTACCATCTGGGCTATTCCGGCGAGCGCGAGATCGATGGCAAGCGGCTGCGCCTCACCGTCTCGCCGCATCCCTCGCACCTCCAGGTCGTCGGCGTGGTGGCGCAGGGCCGCGCGCGCGGCAAGCAGGCGCTGCGAGGGGAAGGCGGCAAGGGCCAGGTGCTGCCGCTGCTGCTGCACACCGACGCCAGCTTCGCCGGCCAGGGCATCGTGGCGGAGCTGTTCCAGCTCTCCAAGGTCGCGCCCTTCGATATCGGCGGCACCATCCATGTGGTGATCAACAACCAGCTCGGCTTCACGACGATGCCGGAGGAGGGGCGCAGCGCGCGCTACTGCACCGACATCGCCAAGCTGGTGGAGGCCCCGGTGCTGCATGTGAATGGCGACGACGTGACCGCGCTGTGGCGCGCGGCCTGCGTGGCGGCCGAGTGGCGGGCGCGGTTCGGCGGCGACATCGTGCTGGATATCGTGTGCTATCGCCGGCATGGCCATAACGAGATCGACGAGCCGCGCTTCACCCAGCCGGCAATGTACAAGGCCATCGATTCCCGCCCGCCGCTGGCCGACCGCTATGCCGGCGAATTGCGCGGCGGCGGCCTCGATATCGCGGCCGCCGAGCAGGCCGGCCCGGTAATGGCCGAGGCGGTGAAGGCGGCGTTCGACGCCGCTGCCGGCTATGCGGTGAACGATGCCGGCTGGTTCCGCGGCGCGTGGCAGGGGTTCCGCAGCGGCGGCATCGACGACATGCTGACCTTCGTGGAGACCGGCCTGCCGCTCGACCGGATTCGGCAAATCGGCCGGGCGCTGACCGAGGCGCCGGCCGATTACGCGCTGGACCGCAAGGTGGCGCGCTTTCTCGATCAGCGCCGCGAGAGCATCGAGAGCGGGCAGGGGATCGACTGGGCGACCGGCGAGGCGCTGGGCTTCGCCAGCCTGCTGGCCGAGGATGTGCCGGTCCGCTTCGGCGGCCAGGATTCGGCGCGCGGGGCCTTCACCCAGCGGCATCTGTTCGTGCACGACACCGCGTCCGAGCGCCGGCATTGCGTGCTGGGAGCGCAGGCTGAAATCTTCAACACGCCGCTGATCGAATACGCCATCCTGGCCTATGAGTACGGCCACAGCCTGGCCGACCCGAACCGGCTGGTGGCGTGGGAGGCGCAGTTCGGCGACTTCCTCAATATCGCCCAGGCGATTTTCGACCAGTTCGTGGCCTGTGGGGAGGATCGCTGGCTGCGATCGTCCGGCCTGACGATCCTGCTGCCGCACGGGCTGGATGGCGGCGGGCCGGACCATTCCACCGGCCATCCGGAACGACTGCTGGCGGCCTGCGCGCGGGGCAATATCCAAATCGCCAACGTCTCGACGCCGGCTAATTTCTTCCATCTGCTGCGCCGGCAGATGAAGCGCGATTTCCGCAAGCCGCTGGTGGTGCTGACGCCAAAAGCCCTGCTGCGCCACAAGGGCTGCGTGTCGGCCATCGATGAATTCGGCCCCGGCACCGGCTTCCGCGCGCTGATTCCCGATGCCGCCGCCAGGCCGGAGCGGCTGATCCTGTGCACCGGCAAGGTCTATTACGATCTGGCGGCCGAGCGCGCGGCGCGCAAGCTGGAGGACAGTGTGGCGCTGCTCCGGCTAGAGCAGCTCTATCCGCTGCCGGAGGAGGAGCTGCGCGCCATCCTCGCGGCGCATCCGCGGGCCGATCTCGTCTGGTGCCAGGAGGAGCCGGCAAATATGGGTTATTTCACCCATCTCGACCGGCCGCTGGAAGCGCTGGCGGGCCGCCGCTTGCGCTATGCCGGCCGCCCCGCCGTGCCGACGCCCGCCGTCGGCGTGAAATACTGGCACGAAGCCGAACGCAAGGCGGTGCTGGACGCGGCGTTCCGATAAATATTTCTCCCCCTGCCGCGCCGGGGAAAGTAAGTACACTCACCTCATCCGTAATCAGAGAATCGCCCCATGACCATCTCCGCCGATATCCTCGACCGTTTGAAGGCCATCGTCGGCCCGGCCGGCTATATCGACGATCCGGCGGATATGGAGCCCTATTGCGTGTCCTGGCGCGATGGCTGGCGGGGCGATACGCCGCTGGTGCTGCGCCCGGCCTCGACCCGGGAGGTGGCGGAGATCGTCAGGCTGTGCGCCGAGGCGCGGGTGCCGATCGTTCCGCAGGGCGGCAATACCGGCCTGACCGGGGCCGGCCAGCCGCATCCCGGCGGCGCGGAGATCGTGCTGTCGACCAACCGGATGAAGGCGATCCGCGACATCGATGTGCTGAACGACACCATGACGGTTGAGGCCGGCGTGGTGCTGACCACGATCCAGGACAAGGCGGCGGAGCTGGACCGGCTGTTCCCGCTGAGCCTGGGGGCGGAGGGATCCTGCCAGATCGGCGGCAATCTCTCGACCAATGCCGGCGGCACCCAGGTGCTGCGCTACGGCAATGCCCGCAACCTGGTGCTGGGGCTGGAGGTGGTGCTGCCGGACGGCCGCGTGTGGGATGGGCTGCGGGCGCTGCGCAAGGACAATACCGGGTTCGATCTGAAGCAGATATTCATCGGCGGCGAGGGTACGGTGGGCATCATCACGGCCGCCGTGCTGCGGCTGTTCCCGAAGCCGCGCGAAAGCCAGACGGCGTTCGCCGCCGTCACCGACCCCGCGGCGGCGGTCAAGCTGCTGGGCGTGATGCGCGACCGGCTGGGCGAGCAGATCACCAGCTTTGAGCTGCTGCAGCGCAATTGCCTGGAGTATGTGTTCGCCACGCTGGACGGGCACGAGGATCCGCTATCGGCGGTCTATCCCTGGTATGTGCTGATCGAGGCGACGGGGCAGGGCGCGCCCGGCTCGCTGCGCGAACCGCTGGAGGAGGCGCTGGCCGGGGCCATCGAGGCCGAATTGGTGCCCGACGCGGTTATCGCCGCCTCGGGCGACCAAGCGCAGAAGCTGTGGGCGATGCGCGAGGAGCTGGCCGAGGCGCAGAAGCTGAGCGGCACGGGCATCAAGCACGATATCTCCGTGCCGCTGTCGCGCATCGGCGAATTCATGGAGCGCGCCGACGCCGCGCTGAACGCGGCCTATCCCGGCATCCGGCATTGCAGCTTCGGCCATGTCGGCGACGGCAATATCCATTACAACCCGCTGAACCCGGTCGATTGGGATCCAAAGGCCTTCGCCGCCGAGCGGGAGAAGATCAACCGATTGGTGCATGACATCGTGGCCGAGATGAATGGCTCGCTTTCGGCCGAGCATGGGCTGGGACGGCTGCGGCGCGAGGAGGCCGAGCATTATAAATCGCCGGTCGAAATCGACATGATGCGCGCGCTAAAGCACGCTTTCGATCCGCATAACCTGATGAATCCAGGGAAAATGCTGCGCCCGTAACCAAAATGTCGCAGGGCTTTGGGATTAACGAAAAACTAATCGCTTAAAGCGATATATATCGTATTTTATCGATCTCGTTTTTCATGGCCTGGCACATGCTCTCCAAACGATCCTCCCAACGCACCGGCGAGCGGCGGCGCAACCGCCGGAAGGTCCGAAGCGGACTGCTGGCCGATTTCGGCGATGGGACGCTGCCGGTGTTCAACTATTCCATCGACGGCATCTTGATCGGCGATTATGCCCTGCCGCTCCAGGTGCCGGGCAAGATCATGGTCACGCTGTCCTGGGCCGATAAGCCGCGCCTGCGGCTCAGCACCTATTGCCAGGTGGCGCGGATCGACCGGTTTCGCAACGAGACGGCGTTCTCCTTCGTCTCGATGACCGAGGAGCTGTTCGATTTTATCGAGCGCACGCCGCCGCGCCCGAAGCCGGCGGCGAAAACCGGCTTGCGCCGCTTCTTCTAGGCCGCCTGGGCCAGCCCCACGAAATCCGGCAGCGGCATCGGCCGGGCGAAGCCATAGCCTTGCAGCAAATCGACGCCCAATGCCGCCAGGCTGTCGCCGACCGCCCGGTCCTCCACCCCCTCGGCCACGACGCGCATGCCGAACTGGCGCGCCATCGAGACGATCACTTCGACGATCTGCCGGTCGTCGGGGCTGCGGTGGAAATCGACGATGAAGCTGCGATCGATCTTCAATTCGCGGAACGGCAGGCGCTTCAGCTGCGCCAGCGAGGAATAGCCGGTGCCGAAATCGTCGATGGAGAATTCGAAGCCGGCCGCCGACAGCGCCAGCATGGCACGGGCCGTCCGGTCCGGGTCGCGCATCGCCGAACCCTCGGTGATTTCCAGGATAAGCTGGCCGGGGGTGAGCTCGAATTCCTGCTTCAGCCGCAGCATGCGCTCGACGAAATCCGTCGCGCGGAATTGCAGGGCGGAAACATTGACCGCCAGCGACAGCGATTCTTCCATGCCGTTCTGCGACCAGCCGCGCAGGATTACGCAGGCTTCGCGAATCGCCCATTCCTCCAGCTGGTTCAGGATGCCGAATTTTTCCGCGATGGGCAGGAATTGGCCAGGCAGCAGCAACCCATGCTCCGGGTGACGCCAGCGCATCAGCGCCTCGGCGGAGGCGATGCGGCCGCGCCGCGCGCAGAATTTCGGTTGCAGGAACAGCTCCAGCTCGCGGTTGGCGATGGCCTCGCGCAGGGCGCGCTGCAGGTCGAATTCACGCAAGGCCGCCTCCTGCATCGCCGGCTTGTAGAAGCGGTAATGCCCAGGCCCCTCGGCCTTGGCGACATACATCGCCTTTTCGGCATGGCCGATCAGCGCCTTGGCGTCGTTCCCGTCATTCGGCGCGACAGCGACGCCGATGCAACAGGACAGCGCCACATCGCGGCCGCGAATGCGAAACGGCTGGTGCAGCGTTTCGCGCAGCTTCTCGATATGGGTGACGATCTCCGAGGGCGCGCGCAAGCCATGCAGAACGGCCACGAACTTGTCGCCGCTGAAGCGCGCCACCGCGCCACGATCCGCGTAACTGGCGCGCAGGCGCGTGGCGGTCTGGCGCAGCAATTCGTCGCCGCCGGCATGGCCCTGCGCGTCGTTGATGAATTTGAAGCGGTCGATGTCGACGAACAGGACGGCGCATAACAGGCCCTCATCGCCCGGCTGCTCCAGCAGGCTCTGCAGATCGTCGACCAGGGTGAAGCGGTTGGGCAGGCCGGTCAGCTGGTCGGTCAGCGACAGGCGCTTCAACTCGCTGTTCGCCATTTGCAGCGAGCGATGAAGCCGCGAGGTCGCGGTCTCGAACCGCCCGTCGAGCAGCGCCAGCAGCAGCGTCGCCAGCAGGATCGCGATGGACACCGTCGCCACCGTGCCGGCCAGCCAGTCGCGGTTGATGTCGGCGGCGGCGCGGCACACGCTGCCGAATGGAAAATTGGCCGCCACCATGCCGGTATAATGCATGCCGGCAATCGCCAGCCCCATGATCAGCGCGGCGATCAGCTGGTACAGGATCAGCGGTCCGGCAACCCGGCGGCTGAGATGAAACGCGATGAACAGCGCGGCCGTCGCCGCCGCGATGGCGATCAGCACCGACAGGGTGAAATAGAACGGGTGATAGACGATGCCCGGATGCATATCCATCGCCGCCATGCCGGTGTAGTGCATCGCCGCGATGCCCAGCCCCAGCAGCAGCCCGGCGGCCAGCAGGCGGGGCACGGTAAGCCGGTTATTGCGGATCTGCATCAAGGCAAAGCCGGACATCACGATGGCGATGACCAGCGACACCACCGTCAAGCCTTGATCGTAACCTAGCGGGATCGGCAGTTCGAAGGCCAGCATGCCGATGAAATGCATCGACCAGATGCCGATGCCCATCGACAGCGCGCCGAAGCCCAGCCACAAGGTGGCGCTGCCGGTTGTGGTGACGATGCGTTTGGAGAGGATGAGCGTGGTGTAGGAGGCCAGGGTGGCGACCAGAATCGACAAGATCACCAGGAGCAGGTCGTAGCTGCCGGCCAAAACCGAAACTGGCGGGAAGGCCAATGTCAATATACAGCTCCGATGTGTCCGCTCGCGAGGAGCGAATATGTCAATTAGATCATCATCTGCTTGTGTGAAGCGGCGTCAATGGCCATGCAAGAATTTTGCAGCGCGGGATCGCACGTTTGCGGGTGAAAACCCGGAATTCAATATCAAGTTGTAGGTCTAGGCTTCGAATCGGTTGCCGTTGCGTAAATCGCCAGGCCGCCGGCCAGGGCCAGCGCGATGAAACCGAAGGCGTAGCGGTAGCCCAGCTCGCCATAGCCGCCATCGCTGCCGGGGAAGGCGTTGACGATGGCGCCGGTGGCGATCGGCAGCACCGCGCAGCCGATCACCTGGGCCAGGTTCACCGTGGTGATGCCGCGCCCGGCCAGATGGTCGGGGAACAGGCTGCGGCCATGCGCGACGATCACCAGCGAATAGGTCGTCACCAGGCACACCGCGATCAGCAGCCCTATCGCCAGCCATAGCGGCGGCTGGCTCAGCAGCGCCAGCGGCAGCAGCGTGGCGACGGTCAGGCAGCCGCCGGCCAGCACCACCCATTTGCGGCTGTTGAACAGGCGGTCGAGCGGGCCGAACAGCAGCAGCCCGCAAATCTGCGCCGCGCCCATCGCCAGCAGCACATTGCCGCGCCCGACCGGCCCCAGCCCGTGAATGTCGTAGAGATACGGCCCCGCCCACAGGCCCAGCATGGTCGCCTGGCTGGCATAGGCGAAGGTATGCACCGCCAGCACCTTGCCCAGCCCTGGAGTGCGCCAGACCGCCCACAGCCCGCGCAGGATGGCGGCTAAATTATCCTCGCGCTTGCTCACCGGCGGCTGGCCGGGCGGGTCGTCGCGCACCAGGGCGTAGAACAGCGCGCCGGTCAGGCCGGTCACGATGGCGGTCAGCACGAAAGTGGCGCGCCAGCCGATGGTCTCGGCCGAATAGGCCAGCGGCGTGGCGGCCAGCAGCGTACCGATCTGCGACAGCGAGAACACCCAGCTCAGCACCATGCTCAGCCGGTCGCCGCCGAACCAGCGGGAACTCAGCATCACGGCGCCCATGAAGCTGCCGCCGCAGCCCAGGCCGATCAGCATGCGCGCGGCCACCAGCTCGGCACCGCTTTGCGCGGCCGCATGCCACAGCGCGCCGGCCACGCCCAGCAGGGTCAGCCAGGCGACGGTGCGCCGCGTGCCGATTCGGTCGAACAATATGCCGACCGGGATCTGCGCCACGCCGAGGGCGATGTAGAACGCGCCGTTCGCCAGCCCCAGCGTCGCCGAGGACAGGCCCAGGTCGCGGATCAGCTCCGGCGCGATGACGCCGATGGAGGTGCGGAAGAACTGGCTGACGATGGTGATCGCCGCCAGCATCGGGATCAGCGTCAGCGTCGCGCGCCGCAGGGAGGTTTCCAGGCTCATGGCGGAAATTTAGCGAATATGCAGGCCGATAGTCTGTTTGTATTGTCGCGATGACAAAAATTTCCGGGAGGACAAGATGCCGGCACAAAGCCGCAGGATTGCAATGGTCACCGGGGCGAGCCGGGGCATCGGCCGCGCCATCGCGCTGCGCCTGGCGCGCGACGGATTCGACATCGCCGTCTGCGCCCGCTCCGCCGATCAGCTCGCCACGCTGGCGGCCGAGATCGAGGGGTTGGGCCGGCGGGTGCACAGCGTCGCCGTCGATCTGATGGCGGAGGGTGCGCCGGGCGCTTTCGTCGCCTCCACGCTGGCGGCGCTGGGCGGGCTCGATCTGGTCGTCACCAATGCGGGCGCGACCGAGCGCGGCAATTTCGTCGAGCTGACCGAGGCGCAGTGGCGCAACGGCTATGCGCTGAAATTCTTCGCCCATGTCTGGCTGTTGCAGGCGGCCTGGCCGCATCTTGCCCAGACCGGAGGGAAGTCCGGAGGGAATCCCGGGGGGCGAGTGGTGCTCGTCGCCGGCATCGGCGGCCGCACGCCGGGCGCTGAATTCGCCATTGGCGGCTCGGTCAATGCCGCCCTGCTGTCGCTGACCAAGGCGCTGGCGGAGCAGGGGCTCAAGGACGGGGTGCGGGTGAACGCCATCAATCCCGGCCCGGTGCGCACCGACCGGCTGACCAGGCGCATCCGCAGCTACGCCGCCGAGAACCAGATCAGCGAGGCCGCCGCGGCGCAGCGCATGGAAGGCGAATTCGGCGTCGTCCGCTTCGGCGAGGTCGAGGACATCGCCGCCGCCGTCGCCTTCCTGGCCGGTCCGGAGGCCGATTACTTCCAGGGCAGTCTCATCGACCTCGACGGCGGCCAGACCAAGACGCTGTAAGGGTGCCGGCCGCCTTATGCTTCGAGACGGCGCTGCG
>NZ_LPXN01000146.1 GCF_001618175.1 Oceanibaculum pacificum
CGGCGTCTCGAAGCATAGGGCAGCCATCTCCCACCGTTGATTGCCGTCGCCGACAGGCGCATATAAGCGGCCTGTTTCCTCCCACCGTTCGAGTGCCCGCATGACCACCGCCACCGACGATATCGCCCATGCCCGCCGCGTCATCGACATCGAGGCGGAGGCGCTGAATACGCTTTCCGCGCAGCTTGCCGGGCCTTTGGGGGAGGTTTTCGCCGCCGCGGCACAGACGCTGGCCGGCATCAAGGGCCGGGTGATCGTCACCGGCATGGGCAAGTCGGGCCATGTCGCCCGCAAGCTGGCCGCCACCCTGGCTTCGACCGGCACGACGGCGCATTACATCCATCCGGGCGAGGCGAGCCACGGCGACCTCGGCATGATCGGGACTGAAGATGCGGTGATCGCCTTCTCGAAATCCGGCGATACCTCGGAGCTGGCGGACATCCTGCACTATACCAAGCGCTTCCGCATTCCGCTGGTCGGCGTGACCGAGCGCGCCGGCAGCAGCCTGGCCGAGGCGTCGGATTTCGCGCTGGTTCTGCCAAACTGCCCGGAGGCCTGCCCGATGGGTCTGGCCCCCACCACCTCGACCACGCTGATGCTGGCGTTGGGCGACGCGCTGGCGGTCACGCTGCTGCAGCGCAAGGGCTTCACGGCGGACGATTTCCGGGTGTTCCATCCGGGCGGCAAGCTGGGCCGGCAGCTCATGAAGGTGAAGGCGCTGATGCGCACCATCGACCGGGTGCCGGTGGTCAATCGCGACCGGCCGATGGCCGATGTGCTGCTCGATATCAGCGAGATGGGCACCGGCTGCGCCGGCGTCGCCGATGCCGAGGGCAATCTGATCGGCATCATCACCGATGGCGATTTGCGCCGCCACATGGCGCCCACCCTGCTGGCTCAGCCCGCCGGCACGGTGATGACCGCCGCCCCGCGGACCATCCGCCCCGACGCGCTGGCCGCCGAGGCGCTGGCGATCATGAACGAACGCCGCATCACCGGCCTGTTCGTCGTCGAATCCGGCAAGCCGCTGGGCTTCGTGCACATCCACGACCTGCTGCAAGCCGGCGTGGGGTGAAGCTGGCGCCCTCGCAGGCTCAGAAAATCAATCCCGGACTCGTCGTCTCGTCCAGTGGCCAGACCGGGCGGTTGACCTTGGTGAAGGGGATTTTCGTGAAGGTGCGGCTCAAGGGCGCGTCGGATTCGATATAGAGCACCTTCTTGGCAATCGGGCCGAAGGCGGCCATGAAATGGTTGGTCGATTTCACCACCAGGATTTTCTTCGCCAGCGGATCGATGCCCAGATTGGTGAACAGCTCCAGCCCCAGCGCCTGGGTGCGGTTGTCGATCAGCACCACCTCCACACCGCCGATGCGCACCGCCGCGCAATCGCCCAGCGGCACCTTTGTCGGCCCAAAGCTTTGCCAGCAATCGCGGGCTAGGCCGATCACCTCCACATTGGCGTCGATCGGCTGGCCGGAGGCCGGGCCGATCTTGCCGCCGAAGCGCAGCGGAAAATGCGCGCCCAGCCCGGCATCGAAGCACAGCCGAACCGCCACCGGATCCCAGATCGGGCCGACGGCGGCGTCCTGGGCGTCCTTCTCGATCAACTGGCGCAGGATGGTGGTGTTGTCGGACGGCGCGCCGCCGCCGGCATTATCGGCCGGGTCGGCGATCACCACCGGGGCGTCGTTGAATTCCATGCCGATCTTCACGCCCTCGGCCGGGCTGTGATACTCCGGCATGGTCTTGCCGCGCATGGAGACGAACTCCTCGCCCAGCCGGGTGGCGAGCGCGTCGGCCTTGGCCTTGTCGCCGTCGGCCACCACCAGCATGCGGCCTGTCATCTCCGGCACGTCGGCATAGGGAAAGCAATGCGCCGCCGACACGGACAGGATGCCGTCCTTACCTTCCAGCGCGAACATGCGGCCAACGAAGCCGCGCATCAGCGGCAGCGTCGTGGGGTAGCTGCTGATCTGCCGGCAATCATAGACCGACATGACCGGCTTGATCTCGCCCCGGATGGTGCGCAGCACCAGATCGAGCAGGTCTTCCGCGCGGTCCTGCACGTCGGTATGCGGGAATTCCTTGTACAGGATGACGATGTCGGCATTGGAGACGCGCTTCAGCGTCAGGTGGCAATGCGGGTCCAGCTCCACGCCGATCACGCATTCCGGGCCGACGATGGCGCGGGCACGCTCCAGAATGTCGCCCTCCACATCGTCATAGCCATAGGCGACCATCGCGCCATGCAGGCCGAACAGCACGCCGTCCAGCGGCATCGCGGCTTTGAGCTGATCGAGAATCTCGTCGCGCATGAACTCGTAGGCGTCGCGATTCACCGTGCCGGCCGGGCTGGCGGCGAAGCAGCTGCCCTCGATCAGCGTGTAGCCTTCCGCCTTGGCCCGGTTGCGGGCCACGAACAGCGGCGCGGTGCACATGCGCGGCGCGTCGTCCGGATGTTCGCCGGGGCGCAGCCAGACGCTCTTCCTGAAGGCTTCCAGGCTGGTCGGCAGCGGCGAGAAGGTGTTGGTCTCGGTGGCGAGCGTGGCGGAAAACAGACGCATGGCTGGGCTGGCTCCTTCAGGCGGATTCGGATGACCAGACGGCCTGCTCATCCATCGGGTAGACGGGGCGGGGCAGGCGGGTCCAGTTGAAATTATGCAGCGAGGGCGAGGTGAGGCCCGGACAGTCGACCTCCAGGATATTCTCGCCGGTGAAGAATTCGTCGAAGCCGGCGCGGAAATGGCCGCGGCTCTTCACCACCAGGCAGCGCGCCTGGGACAGATCGACGCCCAGAATTTCAAGCTGCATCGGCTCCAGGCATTGCTGGCGGTTGGTGATCACCACCACCTGGACCCCGCCGATTTTCAGCAGGGCGGCGGGGCCGAGGTCGCCGGCCATGTCCTGATACATGCCGCGCCGCCCGACGAAGGGGCCATCGACCAGCGCCAGCACCTCGGCCTCGGCGGTGTAGGGCTCGGAGAATTCCGTCTCCTCCCGGCGGTTGAAGCTGGCGGTGAAGCGCTGGCCGACGCCGCGCCGGTGCGATTCCTCGGCCAGGGCGGGATCGAAGAACACCCCCAGCACCGCCCCTTCGGCCCCGGCCTCGACCAGGGCTTGCAGAATATAGACCGTATTGCCGCGCCCGCCGCCGCCGGGATTGTCGGCCACGTCGGCCAGCAGCACCGGCGCGCGTTCGCCCTTGCCGGCGGCCACCGCCTGGGCCACGGCGCTCTTCAGCGGCGTCATCGTCTTGCGGAAGCGCTGGCGCATTGCCCAGGTCTTTTCCGCCAGCTCCAGCGCCAGGGCGCGGGCCGCTTCACGATTGCCGTTGCGCGCCGTCACCACGGGGGTAAAGCCGTTTTTCGGCGTGTCGGAGAAGGCGAAGCCGGCCATCACCGAGACATTCATGATGTCGCCGCCCAGCTTGGTCTGGCCATAGGCGATGATCTCGCCATAGGGATTGCCCGGCGCGGTCAGCAGCGCGATGGAGGGCGGCACCAGCGGCAGCTTGACCATCTCGATGGCGGTCTTGGCCCCGGCCAGCAGCTCGCGCATATGGCGGGCCGCCTCGATCCCGCGTTCGCGGATATCGGTGTGCGGGTTCTGCAGATAGCCGACGAAGACCGACAGGTTGTCGGTCATGCGGCGCGAGATGTTGGCGTGCAGGTCGAATACGGCGGCCACCGGCACGTCCGGCCCGACAACCCGGCGGATCAGCTCGAACAAATCGCCGTCGGGATCGTCGCTGCCGGTCGACAGCGCCGCCCCGTGCGCGCCGACGAATACGCCATCGAACGGGCCGTGCTGCTGCAGGCCGGCCTCGATATCGGCCAGGAATCCGTTGAAGAAATCCTGGTCCACCGGGCCGCCCGGCTGCGCCAGCGCCACGCGCAGCGGCACCGGGGTCCAAGGGCCGGTGCGGTCCATCTCCGCAAAGAAGCCGGGCAGGTCGGGCAGCGTCGTCGCGTTTGCCGAGCGCGCCTCCTCGACAATCCGGTCGCCGGAAATATCCACGTCCTGGGCAAAATCCGCGGCGGTGGAAACGGGAGAAAAACGATTGCACTCGATGGCGAAACCGAGGATCGCGATGCGCGGATTTTCAGGGCTCACAGGATTGGTCTCTCTCTGCTGGCGGGCGGGCGAAGCATAGGGTCGGGCCAATCCGCCCCGGCGGCAATGCGGAAAAACGAATGGCAGGGTAGGGTTAAAAGATTGCACTTAGAAATATGCGAAGACTATAAATTAGTCAGTTGAGCAGACAATTCACAGCAAACCGCCGAAAAGGGGACAGGGATGGGCAATAGTGTTTCGCTTCGCAGCCTACTGATGGGGACGGCTGCCGTCCTGATGGGGGTCAGCGCGTTTCTGGCCGCGCCGGCCCAGGCTGAAACCGTGCTGCGCGCCTCGATGCACGCCGATGTGCGCACGCTTGATCCGCATTGGACGACGCAGACCATCGCCGGCATTCACGGCATCATGATCTATGACACGCTGTTCGGCATCGACGACGATCTGGTGCCGCATCCGCAGATGGTCGGCGATTACACGATTTCCGACGACCGCAAGCTCTACACTATGACCCTGCGCGACGGGCTGAAATGGCATGACGGCACGCCGGTCACCACCGACGACGTCATCGCCTCGCTGCAGCGCTGGGGCGCCAAGGACCAGGCCGGCCGCGCCATGATGGGCTATGTGACGGCGCTGGAGAAGGTGGACGCCAAGACCTTCAAGATCGTGCTGTCCGAGCCTTATGGGCTGGTGCTCGATTCGCTGGGCAAGACCGGCACCATGGTCCCGGTCATCATGCGCGAGAAGGACGCCAAGACCGAGGGCAACAACCAGGTGACGGAAGCCGTCGGTTCCGGCCCGTTCATGATGCTGAAGGACCAGTGGGTGCCCGGCAGCAAGACGGTCTACGCCAAGAATCCGAATTACGTGCCGCGCAAGGAGAAGGCCGAGGGCCTGTCCGGCGGCAAGGTGGTGAAGGTCGACAAGGTCGAGCTGCTGTGGATCGCCGATTCGCAGACCAAGATGCAGGCGCTGATCGCCGGCGAGATCGATTTCCTGGAGCAGCCCTCCACCGATTTCATCCCGATCCTGGAATCGACGCCCGGCATCACGGTGATGAATACCGGCAAGGTGGATAGCCATTGGGGCACCATCCGCCTGAACCACCTGCACCCGCCGTTCGACAATCCGGCGATCCGCCAGGCGATGTACCATTTGGTCAATCAGGAGGATTTCCTGCAGACCATCGTGGGCGACCCGAAATACTACAAGGTCTGCCACAGCTACATCACCTGCGGTACGCCCTATGCCGACGAAACCGGCAAGGACGTCATCGGCAAGTACGATCTGAAGCTGGCGGCCGAGAAGATGAAGGCGGCCGGTTACAAGAACGAGCCGATCTACGTGCTGGCGGCGACCGACCATCACACCATCACCCCGGCCTCCCAGGTGCTGCTGACCGCGATGCGCGAAGCCGGACTGAACGTCAACGCGGTCTCCATCGACTGGAGCTCCGTGGTGGCCCGGCGCACCAAGAAGGAAAAGCCGGAGGATGGCGGCTGGAACCTGTTCGTCACCACCTCGTCGGGCGTGTCGGCGCTGAATCCGGCGCTGAACACCTGGCTGGGCGCCGGCTGCGACAAGGCCAATATCGGCTGGCCCTGCGACCCGGAGATGGACAAGCTGCGTGCTGAATTCGCCTTCGCCAAGACCGAGGACGAACGCAAGGCGCTGGCGAAGAAGATCCAGGCAAAGGCCATCGAGCTGGTGCCCTATATCAGCTTCGGCCAGTGGACCCAGCCGCTGGCCTACCGCTCCGACAAGCTGTCGGGCATCGTGCCGGTGACCGGCCTGCCGGTATTCTGGAGCATCGAAAAGAAGAACTGATCTTGCCCATCCAGCCCCGGCGGCCCACCATGCCGCCGGGCTTTTCTTTTCGACACTGAGCCGGAACCGGAATGACCGCCTATATCGTTCGCCGCCTGTTCGCCACCATACCGGTGATGGCCGTCGTCGCCGTCTTCGTGTTCTTGTTGCTGCGTCTGGCGCCGGGCGATCCGGCGGCGCTGATCGCCGGCGACGATGCCACCTCCGCCGACATCGCGGCGATTCGCATGCGCCTCGGCCTCGACCAGCCGATCTGGACCCAGTTCGTCATCTGGCTGGGCAATATCGCGCAGGGCGATCTGGGCGTGTCGATCTTCTCCAACCTGCCGGTCACCACGCTGATCGCGCAGCGGCTGGAGCCGACGCTGATGCTGATGCTGGCGACGCTGATCGTCGCCGTCACCCTGGCCATCCCGCTGGGCGTCTGCGCCGCCTGGAAGGCGCGCACCTGGATCGATCGGCTGGCCATGGTGATTTCCGTTCTTGGCTTCGCCGTGCCGGTCTTTCTGGCCGGCTATGTGCTGATCTACATTTTCTCCATCCAGCTCCGCTGGCTGCCGGTGCAGGGCTACACCTCGCTGGATAACGGGTTGTGGCCGTGCATCAGAAGCCTGATCCTGCCGGCCGTCGCGTTGGGCACCACCTACATGGCGCTGATCGCCCGCATCACCCGCGCCTCGATGCTCGACGTGCTGTCGCAGGATTATATCCGCACCGCCAATTCCAAGGGGCTGGCAACCAAGCGGGTGCTGCTGCTGCATGCGCTGAAAAACGCCGCCGTGCCCATTGTCACCGTGATCGGCATCGGCATCGCGCTGCTGATCAGCGGCGTCGTCATTACCGAGACGGTGTTCAATATTCCCGGCTTGGGCCGGCTGACGGTGGATGCCGTGCTGAAGCGCGATTACCCCATCGTGCAAGGGCTGATCCTGGTGTTCGCCGCCACCAAGGTGCTGATCAATCTGATGATCGACCTGTCCTACGCTTTTCTCGATCCGCGCATAAGATACTGACGAAGGGGAACATTCCTCCCGCCTCCTTGTTGGTTCGGTCCGATGGACGCATGGCGGAGACGCTGCGTCCCAGGATCCGAAGGCCGAACGGCCTCAACCAAGGAGCGACACCAATGCGCACTCTCATGACCGCCCTTACCGTCGTCATGCTGTCCGGCGGCGCTGCCTTTGCCCAGTCTTCCACCACCGGCACCACCCAGAATCAGGGTAGCGGCGCTGGCACCATGACCGCGCCCGCCGGCACCACCGAGAAAACCCCCGGCAGTGCCGCGAACTCCACCATGTCCGGCAAGGCCCCGACGGCCCTGGGCAGCACCGAGTGGAGCGCCGACCGCCTGATCGGCGCCGACGTGACCAACAACAATGACGAGAATGTCGGCGAAATCGAGGATGTCGTCCTCAATGAAAGCGGCCAGGTGAAGTATGTCGTGGTTTCCGTCGGCGGCTTCCTGGGCATGGGCGACAAGCATGTCGCCATGAACTGGAGCGACGTGAAGGCGAACCGCGCCGAGAACACGGTCTCGGTCAACCAGACCAAGGACCAGCTGAAGCAGGCGCCGGAATATAAGCGCGAGGAGCGCCCGACTGCCGCGCCGAAGCAGTAATTAGCGCATCTGGGGGAGGGGCCGGTGGCCCTTCCCCCGTCTTCGCCCGAAAGGACAGGCTCATGGGGAACACGCCGTACCCCGTGCCGCCGGAGCGCCCTGTCGTGCCGCCCGGTGAGGCCCCGCAGGAAATGCCGCCCCCGCAGCACCCGCCGGAGCTGCCGCCGGACGATCCGAAGCGTCGCCCGGAAATTCCGCCCGCCGATCCAACCATAGTGCCGCCGCCGGAACGCAAGACGCCGGACGAGGTGCCGCCGGAACGGCATGTCCACTCCGAGGGCGGCCGGAACGGGATAATCGAGGGTGCCTGACGCGCCGCCGTTGGCCGGCATTGTGGAGACCGCCCTTTATGTCGCCGACCTGCCGGTCGCGCGGCATTTCTATGCGCGCCTCCTGGGGCTTGACCTGCTGCACGAGGATGAGCGCATGTGCGCCTTCGAGGCGGGCGCTCGAAGCGTATTGCTGCTGTTCCCGCAGGGCGGGGCGACGGAGACGGTGCATTTGCCGGATGGCAGCATCCCGCCCCATGACGCCCGGGGCCGCCAGCATATCGCTTTCGCCATCGGGCTTGAGGATATGTCCCGCTGGGAAGCGCATCTGCTGGCCCACGGCATCGCCATCGAGGGGCGGGCGCGCTGGCCGCGCGGCGGCCGCAGCCTGTTCTTCCGCGATCCCGACGGCCATCTGCTGGAGGTCGCCACGCCCGGCCTCTGGACCACCTATTGACGGCACACGAAAAAGGGCGGCCCGCAGGCCGCCCTTCCCTGGTTGACGTCGCCGGATCAAATCCAGTAAGGCGGCACCTTGTAGTAATCATGCATGCGCTCGCCCCAGCGCCTGTCGTTCCAGTCGAACCGTTCGCGCTCGCCGGCCGGCGAGCCGCGCAACTGATCTTCCGTGACGTCCATCTCATAGGCGTCGAGCGATTCATTGTAGCTCAGCTTGCCCCAGGGCAGGGCGTAGTGATCCTCGCCCATCCCCAAGAAGCCGCCGAAGCTCATCACCGCATAGGCGACGCGGCCGCTGCGCTTGTCGATCATGACGCGCTCGATGGAACCGATCTTATCGCCATTGGGGCGGCGGACAGAGGTGCCCTCGACCTTGTCGCTGGCGATCAGCTGGTGGGTTTCTTTGGTGTTCAGGTCAGCCATGGGATTTCACTCCTTTTACGGGACCAGTTCCCCTAAAACCGCGAGCCACATAGTTTGTTCCAACGGTTTCAAAGAGTTGATCGCACCCCTATCTAAGGATGCACCGCCTATTCCTCCGATAGCCCAGAAAGCCGAAAAGGTTCGATGACCGAAGCCCCGATCCGCATCATGACCTGGAACATCCACGGCGCCATCGGTCCCGACCGGCGCTTCGACCTGCAAAGGGTGATCGATCTGGTGCGCCGTCACGAGCCGGACATCGTGGCCTTGCAGGAGGTTGATTCCCGACGCTGCGATTCATCGCCCTTCGAGCGGCTGGCCGAGGCGCTGGGCGATCATTCCGCCGCCGCGCGCACGGTGATCGCGCCGGGTGGCGAATACGGGCATATGCTGATCAGCCGCTGGCCGATGGCCGAGGCGCGGCTGCACGATCTGTCGATCTGGCGCTATGAGCCGCGCATGGCGATCGAGACGGTGATCGACACGCCGCTGGGTCCGCTGCACCTGGTCGCCGCCCATCTTGGCCTCAGCCTGTGGGAGCGCTATCGCCAGGCATCGATCCTGGGGGCGCTGGCGCGCAGCTCCGGCCAGCCGATGACGACGATGCTGGGCGACTTCAACGACTGGATCTGGAACGGCCCGGTGCGGCGCGGGCTGATGCGCGCGCTGCCCTCCTATTCCAGCCATGTCACCTTTCCGTCCTGGGCGCCGGCCTTGAAGCTGGACCGCATCTATTGCGGCGGCGAGGCCCGGTTGCTGCGCAGTTGGACCGACAAGGCGGCGCGCAAGGCATCCGACCATCTGCCGATCATCGGCGAGATCGGCAGGGTGACTTAAAATTGCAGCGGCCGGGGGTTATAGATCACCCGCCCGCAATCGCCGACGTCGTAACCACCCAGCATCTCCGCCTGGCGGACGAAATCCGGGCTTCGGGTGAAGGCGAACAGTGCTTGCAGCGGCGGCTCGAAATAGGCCCAGCGCTGCACCACCAGGTCGAACCGCTCGCGCCGCAGCGGCACGAAGCCCAGCCGGAAGCGCCGCGCCACGGCTTCGATGCCAATGCCGACATCGGCCCGGCCATCGGCGATGCAGGCCCCCAGATCGTACTGCGTGCGCTCGGCATGCGGCAGGGCGTTCAACTCGGCCGGGTCGATATCGGCATCGGCCAGCATCATCTCCAGCAGCGCATTACTGCCGCTGCCGGCCTGGCGCATGGCGATGCGCGCCTGCTGCTGCTTGATGTCGGTTACGCTGGCCAGCCCCAGCGGATTGTCCGGCGCGACGATCATGCCCTGTTGCCGCCAGGCCCATTCGATCACCACGATGTCGCCCACCGGCACCTGCTGGAACACGGCGGAGAGGTTGTAGTCGCCGGCACCCGGATCGGCCAGATGCGTGCCGGCGGCCAGCGCGCCGCCGCTGGCCAGGCGGTTGATGCCGGCTAGGCTGCCCTCGACGATGATGGCCAGCGAGGAATTGCTTTCCCGCACCGCCCACTCCAGCAGCGGCTCATGGCTGCCGGCGATTACCTGCGGCAGGTCGAACAGCTGCTGATGGCCGGGATAATCCGTGGTCTCCACGATCCAGCGCTGGATCAGCGGGCGCGGAAACAGAAGCTTGCCGCCGATGCGGCAGAACGGGATGCGCTGGGTGCGGACCAGATCGTACACCGTGCGATTCTGGACCCTGAGGAAGCGTGCCACCTCGGGCACCGTCATCAGCGCGTCCTGGTCCGCAAGCGCCGTCACGGGGGCATTGGTCACCGGCACAGGGGCGGTCGACCGCAGCTTGGTTTTTTCCGCCAAAGACAAACCCTCCAAGGCCGGCGGCAGCGAGGATTGCCGACCGGCTGCTTCCTCCATAAGCGCAAGGCCGGGCGGACGCAAGGATCAGACTTTCTTTAACAATCTCACGGGAAAGGTTGATTCCCCGTCGTTGCGCCTGTATTTTCCGGATCGTGTCAACAAACTGCATTTTTTGCAGCTAAACTGTATGGCTGTGAAATTGGCTGGATGGCTTCGGCCCTCTGCCTTGCGATGTGGTTGTGGTGGCACTCTTCAACGTATCCACCTTGCCCCGATCCAGGTTCACCTGCGATCGGGGTCTTTCATTGCGCGGTCATCCGCTCTCACGCGCCGTTGACCCTTCCGCCGCTTCGCTCCTACCCTGCCGGCGCGTTCGGACAGAGGGGAGCCGCATGATCATCCGCCCAATCGCCGCGGCCGACCGGGCCGCCTGGCAGCGCCTGTGGGACGCCTATTGCGATTTCTACCAGGAAACCGTGCCGCCGGCGGTGAGCGACGGCACCTTCGCCCGCATCCTGGATCCGGCCCAGCCGATCGGCGGCATGCTGGCTGTGGAGCCGGGTGGGCAGCCGGTCGGGCTGATGCATTACGTGCTGCACCCCAATACCTGGAGCCTGCAGACGCTGGCCTATCTGGAAGATCTCTATGTCCAGGCCGACCAGCGCGGCAAGGGCACCGGCCGGGCGCTGATCGAGGCGCTGGTGGCCGAGGCCCGGCGCGCGGGCTGGTTTCGCGTCTATTGGCACACCCACGCGCATAACCATGATGCCAGGCTGCTCTACGACAAGGTGGCCGGCCCATCCGACATGGTTAAATACACAATTCCTATCGGCTATGCCTGACGGCCCCTTGCCGCCGCCCCGGCGACGCAGCATGGTTAAGGCTGGCGGGGGGAACGCGAATGGCGCAGGAAGCGGCATCGATAGTGGATGGCGGCACGGCAGCCTGGCTGGTGGATGGCGCCTTGCCGGCGAATGTGCATTCCCGCCTGCATTGGGCATATAATTACTGGCGCGGCAAATGCGGCGCGCGCGCCTGGCCGCTGCGCGAGGCCATCGACCCGCTGGATTTTCCGCGAGATGCGCTGCCCGCCACTTTCATCCTGGAGCGGCTGGAGGCCGAGGACGACTATCAGGTTCGCCTGGCGGGCGAGCTGTATAGCCAGCTTTACGGCCGGGAAGTGACCGGCCTGCGCGCCACCGACTTGATCCCGCGCGATGGCGAAGGCGGTGCGGTCTACCAGGATTTCGCCGACAGCCTGGCGCATGGCCGACCGGTCCTGCGCACCGGCTGGATGAACTGGCGGCCCGAAGGGGTGCGCATACCTTATCAGCGCATTCTCCTGCCGGTCGGCCTGGGGTGTGAGCGTGCCGATATACTGATCGGTATCGGCGTCGTCTTCGGCCTGGATGGACGCTTGCGCTATTGAAGAATAGGAGGTTGTACCTCCTATCTTTTCCCGACAAGATGGGCGTGCATACAAACGGAGGCGCCGCATGATCCATCTGGAGACCGATGTCGCCATAATCGGCGCGGGTGGGGCCGGCATGGCCGCCGCCATCGCCGCCTCGGAAGCGGGCAGCCGCTCCATCCTGCTGGATCGCAGCCTGATCGGGCGCGGCGGGGCCACCGTGATGGCGCAGATGACGGTCGCCGCCGCCGTCGGTGAGCAGACCGAGGATCACTGGACCCACCATCTGAAGGACACTCTGGCCGCCGGCCGCGGCCTGTGTGACGAGCGGCTGGCCCGGCTACTGTGCGAGGAAGGCGTCGCCGCTATCCGCAAATTGCAGGAATGGAAGGTCGGCTGGGCCGCCGAGGACGGGCATCTGAAGCAGGTGCAAGCCCCCGGCCACGACCGCCCCCGCTGCGTCTATGTCGATTTCCTGAATACCGGGCCCGCCGTCTCCAAGACGCTGCGCACGCAGGTGATCCGCCATGATTTGATCCGCCGGGTGGGCGATCTCTACGCGCTGGATATCGTGCTGCGCGACGGTGCGGCGGTCGGCGTATTGGCGGTGCATCTGCACACCGGGGAGCCGGTGCTGGTCGCCGCACCCTCGGTCGTCATCGCCACCGGCGGGTTGACCCGGCTGTACCGGCGCAACAGCGCCTCGCTGAACATGGGCGGCGACGGCTATGCGCTGGCGCTGCGCGCCGGGGCCAGCCTGATCGACATGGAGTTCGTGCAGTTCTTCCCGATCGGCCATCTGGCGCCGCGCCTGATCGGCATGGACCCGATCATGTGGGACCCGTTCCGCTACAAGCTGGGCGGGCGGCTGCTGAACGGCAACCGCGAGGAATTCACCCAGAAATACGGCGTGGCCGATGGCGGGCGCTACCAGATCACCCGCGACCAGGCGACCTATGCCATCACCAAGGAGGTCGAGGCGGGGCGCGGCAGTCCGGCGGGCGGCGCCTATCTCAGCTTCGAGCATGTGCCGGAGGCGGAGCTGCGCAAGGCGTTCGGCCCGATCATCGACAAGCTGGCGAAGAACGGCATCGACCTGACGAAGACCGCTATCGAGGTCGCCCCCATTGCGCATTACCATATGGGCGGCGTGCGCGTCGGCACGGATATGGAGACGGAGGTGGCGAACCTCTATTGCGCGGGCGAGGCGGTCGGCGGGGCGAACGGGGCCAACCGGCTGTCCGGCAACGCCATCACCGAGGCGCTGGCCTTCGGCTTCGTCGCCGGGCGCAACGCCGCCGTGCGGGCCCAGGCGGCAGGTGCTGTCGGCGACATCGCGGCGGATGCCGCCGAGGGGCTGGCGATGCTGCAGGCCAAGGGCCGGCCGGACGCGCCGAACAGCGCCGCGCTGATCGCCGCGTTGCAGGATCTGATGCAGGATTATGTCGGCCCGTTCCGCACGCAGGAAAAGCTGACCCATGCGCTGGCCGCGCTGCGCCGGATGCGCGGCGAACTGGGCGACACGCCCTTCGGCACCGGCGCTGCCTACGATGCCGAGCGGCTGGACTGGTACGATCTGCGCACCATGCTGACGGTCGCCGAGGCGGTGACGATGGCCGCCATCGCCCGCACCGAGAGCCGGGGCGCGCACCAGCGCGAGGATTTCCCCGGCCAGGATGCCGAATGGGAAGTGAATCAGGTGATCCGCCTGGCCGGCACGGGCGAATTGACGCTGGAACGCCGCCCCGTGATCCGCGAACCCGAACTGGAGGCCGCCTCGTGAGCCAGACCGCCCGCCTTACCGTGCAACGCGGCGCGCCCGGCCAAGCGCACGCCGAACGCTATGACGTGCCGTTCGAGCCTGGCCAATCGGTGCTGGATGGATTGCGCTGGATCCGCGCCCATCGCGACCCCAGCCTCGCCTTCCGCTTCTCCTGCATCAACGCGAACGCCTGCAAGGAATGCATGATGCTGCTGGACGGCAAGGTGATCTACGCCTGCACCGAACGTCTGACCGATGGCGAGATGCGGATCGAACCGCTGGGCAACAAGGCATTGATCCGCGACCTGGTCACTGAGATCGCCCCGCCCGACGAGCGGCTGTAAGGCAAACGGCTCCTGAAGGAGCCGTTTCCAAGCGATCAGGCGGCAGCGCCCTTGCCCTTCACGACCGGGGCTTCCTCCGGATCGCGCAGGACATAGCCGCGGCCCCAGACCGTCTCGATGTAATTGTCGCCGTGCAGCGCGGTCGAGAGCTTCTTGCGCAGCTTGCAGACGAACACGTCGATGATCTTCAGCTCCGGCTCGTCCATGCCGCCATAGAGATGGTTCAGGAACATCTCCTTGGTCAGCGTCGTGCCCTTGCGCAGCGACAGCAATTCCAGGATGCCATATTCCTTGGCGGTCAGATGCACCGGCTGATTGTTCACCTCGACCGAATGGGCGTCCAGATCGACCACCATGCGGCCGGTCTTGATGACCGAATGGGCATGGCCCTTGGAGCGGCGCACGATGGCGTTGATGCGGGCCACCAGCTCGCGCTTGTCGAACGGCTTGGTCAGGTAGTCGTCGGCCCCGAAGCCCAGCCCCTTCACCTTGTGGTCCATCTCGGCCAGGCCGGAGAGGATCAGGATCGGCGTTTCCACCTTCGCCTGGCGCAGCCGGCGCAGCACTTCGTAGCCGTCCATATCGGGCAGCATCAGGTCCAGGATGATGATGTCATAGTCGTAGAGCTTGCCGATCTCCAGACCGTCCTCACCCAACTCGGTGAGATCGACGACATAACCGGCGGATTTCAGCATCATCTCGATGCTGCGGGCTAAATTCTCGTCGTCTTCGACCAGTAACACGCGCATTTCCAGGGCCTCCTTCGTCACGGGGGCAATCCAACACCCACCGTTAACCTTGGTTAACACGGAAATACTAAAAATAGAGTTAACGATATTCCTACCCCGTTAAGTTAACCAAAAAAGTCGCTGGATCGGAAGGGGCGCTAGGCCGCATCATGAAAATATTCGCTCTAGGGGGAGAACAGGTTGGAATCGCCGCTGCGGCATTTGCGCGAGGAGCTGGAGAGGCTGCCCAGCCATACGGTCTTCGGCAGCGTCTCGGCCGTGCTGGGCATGATGGTCGAGGTCGGCGGCGCGCATCGCTCGCTGTCGATCGGCGATCGCTGCCAGCTGGTCACCCGCCAGAGCCGCCGCGTGCCGTGCGAGGTGGTCGGCTTCCGGGCCGAGCGCGCGCTGGTCATGCCGTTCGGCACGTTGGACGGCATCGGCATCGGCTGCAAGGCGGAGGTCGAGGATTCCGAGCCGGTGATCCATCCGCATGAAGGCTGGCTCGGCCGCGTGGTGAACGCGCTGGGCGAGCCGGTGGACGGCAAGGGCCCGCTGCCCCAGGGGCCGGTCGCCGTGCCGTTGCGCAACCGGCCGCCGCCGGCGCATTCGCGCCAGCCGATGGGCGGCAAGATCGATCTGGGCGTGCGGGCGATCAACACCTTCCTGTCGACCTGCCGGGGCCAGCGCATGGGCATCTTCGCCGGCTCGGGTGTCGGCAAGTCGATCCTGATGTCGATGATGGCGCGCTTCACCCAGGCCGACGTGAACGTGATCGGCCTGGTCGGCGAACGGGGCCGCGAGGTGCGCGAATTCATCCATGAGCAGCTGGGGCCGGAAGGGCTCGCGCGGTCCGTGGTGGTGGTGGCCACCTCGGACGAATCGCCGCTGATGCGTCGGCAGGCGGCGCAGATCACGCTCTCCATCGCGGAATATTTCCGCGACCTGGACCGCGACGTGCTGTGCATGATCGATTCCATCACCCGCTTTGCCATGGCGCAGCGCGAGATCGGCCTGTCGACCGGCGAGCCGCCGGCCTCCAAGGGCTACACGCCGACCGTCTTCGCCGAACTGCCGCGCCTGCTGGAGCGCGCCGGGCCGGGCATGGGGGAGGGCAATATCACCGGCCTGTTCACCGTGCTGGTCGAGGGCGACGATCATAATGAGCCCATCGCCGACGCGGTGCGCGGCATTCTGGACGGGCATATCGTGCTGGAGCGCCAGATCGCCGAGCGCGGGCGCTACCCCGCCATCAATATACTGCGCAGCGTCTCGCGCGCCCTGCCGAACTGCAACAGCCCGCAGGAGAACCAACTTCTCTATAAGGCGCGGCGGCTGATGTCGGCCTATGAGGATATGTCGGAGATGATTCGCCTGGGCGCTTATCGCATCGGCACCGACCCCGGCGTCGACGAGGCGATCCGCTATCGCGAGCCGCTGGAGCAGTTCCTGCGCCAGGGCAGCGACGAGCGCGCCGATCTGCAGGAGGGCTATGACCGGCTCGCCGCCATTCTAGGCAACGGCGCGTGAGGCCATGAAGGCGCTGGCGACGCTGATCCGGCTGCATACGCACCAGCTTGACGAGAAGCGCCGGGCGCTGGCCCAGGCCCAGGACCGGCTGGAGCGAGCGCGCGACGATCTGCGCCGGCTGGAGGAGGAGATGGTGGCGGAAAAGCGCCAAGCCACCGAGGTCTATGAAAGCGGGCTGACCTACGGCGCCTATGTGCAGGCGGCCAAGCAGCGCCGCCTCCTCATCGAGGCCCGCATCGCTCAGCTTGAGCAGGAGGCGCTGGCGGCGCTGGAGCGCGTCACCGAGGCTTTCGCCGAGTTGAAGAAATACGAAATCACCAAGGCAAATCGGGAAAAGCAGGCGCTGGAGGAGGCGAATCGCGTCGAGCAGGCGCTGCTGGATGAGATGGGATTGGCCATGCATCGGCGCAAACAGGAGCGTTAGGGCGGCAAAAGCACAACTAAGGCATTTTTGGCTTAAATTCATATAAGAAGCAAACAACGCCTCATAAAGTATTGTTCTCTCATTGATTCATCTGTTATACCTTCCATAGGCAAAAGTTGCCTAGTTGCAACAGTCAGGCTAAGATCGTCATTGGTTTGGGTTGAGAGCCATTCAGTCGCTTCATTTAAGGTAAAATTTTATCTAAATTGCGATTGATTAAGGCGGGCCGAGCGACTTTCGGTCCATGGCGATAATCCAGAACGCCAGTGAGCGGGGCTTCCGACCCCGGCGCCCAGAATGGGCGGCCCGGAAACGGGCGACCAAGGCCGGCGGGACCGGCGGCCGGGCGCCAGAAGGCGCCAATAGGGCGGAACGATCCAGCGCCGATAGTGGCGGGGGTGGGCGAACGTGAACCCAGTTATGCAGTTCTTCCGGAATCTCGGCGCCGTGCGGCTTGCGGTGCTGGGCGGCGTGGCGGTGGCACTTATCGCCTTCCTGTTCTTCCTGACCAGCCGGCTGGCCTCACCCAGCATGCAGCTGCTCTATTCCAATCTCGATCCGGCGGATTCGAAGGAGGTCGTCGGCCATCTGAGCCAGGTCGGCGCGCCTTATGAGCTGCGCGGGCAGACCGGCAACGAGATTTATGTGCCGGCCGACCAGGTAACCCGCCTGCGCATGTCGCTGGCGCAGGCCGGCCTGCCGTCGGAAGGCAATCTGGGGTACGAGATATTCGACAAGTCGGATGGTTTCGGCACCACCAATTTCGTGCTGAACATCAACCAGCTCCGCGCGCTGGAAGGCGAGCTGGCGCGCACCATCGGCTCGATCAAGGGCATCCGCTCGGCGCGCGTGCATCTGGTGCTGCCGCGCCGCGAGCTGTTCAGCCGCGAACGCCAGCAGCCCAGCGCCTCCATCGCGCTGCGCATGCAGGGCGCGCAGCGGCTCGACCGCGAGCAGATCAAGGCGATCCAGTATCTGGTCGCCGCCGCCGTGCCCGATCTGACGCCGCAGAAAATTTCCATCATCGACGATAAGGGCAGCCTGCTGGCGCGCGGCGCCGACGATGTGAACAGCCCGGAATTCCTGTCGGCCAATGCCGAGGAGCGCCGGATCGCCTATGAGAGCCGCCTGGCGCGGGCCATCGAGACGCTGCTGGAGCGCACGGTCGGCTTCGGCAAGGTGCGCGCCGAGGTGAATGCCGATCTCGATTTCGACCGGGTGCAGATCAGCCGCGAGGAATATGACCCGAACGGCCAGGTCGTGCGGTCGACGCAGAATGTCGACGAGAACAGCCGGTCGAACGAAAGCCTCGCCGACCAGGCGGTCACGGTGGAGACCAACTTGCCGGACGGCCAGCAGGCTGGCGGCAATGGCGGCGGCTCGCAGAGCCAGACCGCGCGCACCGAGGAGACGGTGAATTACGAGATCACCCGCATTGTAAGCAACACCACGCGCGAGACCGGCGGCGTGCGCCGGCTGACCGTCGCGGTGCTGGTCGATGGCGTCTATACCCGGGGCGAGGGCGGCACGCCGGTCTATGAGCCGCGCAACGAACAGCAGTTGCAGCAGATCGAGGCGCTGGTGCGCACGGCCATCGGCTTCAACGCCAATCGCGGCGATGCGATCGAGGTGGTGAACATGCAGTTCGCCCCGCTCGACGATATCGGCATGGGGGCGGATTCCACCCTGTTCGGCCTGTCCAAGAACGACTTCCTGCAACTGGCCGAGATCATCGTGCTGGCGGTGGTCGGCCTGCTGGTGATCCTGCTGGTGGTGCGTCCGGTGCTGACCCGCCTGTTCGAATCGCTGCCGGCCGCCG
>NZ_LPXN01000147.1 GCF_001618175.1 Oceanibaculum pacificum
AAGCCGGCGTCTCGAAGGGTATGGCGGCACGCGCTTTATTTTGCACTCCCCCGCAGCACCGTGCCCAGCTTGTGCAGGGCGGCCTTCAGCGCCTCGTCGGTGATCGGCGCGGTCTGGCTGTCGAGCTGGGTTGCCTCGATCGGGGTGAGAGGGCGCAGCGGCGGCGGGGCGGTGTCGACCGGCGCGGGCAGAGCGGCCTGGTGCAGCGTCAGCCGCTCCACGCCGCGATAGCCCAGATAGGTGTTCACCCGCTCGATGATCTGCGGGGTCATGTATTGCACTTCCAGCGCGAAGGCGCTGTCGACGGTCAGGTGCAGCGTCGCCGCCCCGGCATTGACGCCGCGACCGCGTGCCAGCTTGCGCGGCAGGCAATAGGCGGCAATCTCGACGCCCACGATGGCCGGCCAGTCCAGCATGACCGACGCCTCGGCCGCCGCCTTGCCGCCCAGCAGTTTCTTGGCGATGATTCGCGTCGGCGCGGCCAGCGCGGTCAGCCGGCGGTGGCGCAGCAGCGAGGGGGTCGGCTTGTCGTCGGTCATCGCACTGGCATACGGGCAATCGGTCCCTATAGTCTACAGCCCCGATCCGCTGCCCGGCCATCCGAATGCGCGCTTCCGCCGATCTGCCCGACCTGCTCCTTGCCTGGTACGACCGGCACCGGCGGCGCCTGCCCTGGCGGGCGGAGCCGGGAAGCCGGGCCGATCCCTACCATGTCTGGCTCAGCGAGATCATGCTGCAACAGACCACGGTGGCGACGGTTGGCCCTTATTTCCGACGTTTCCTGGAGCTGTGGCCGACGGTTTCCGACCTGGCCGCCGCCGATCTCGACCCGGTGCTGCATGCCTGGCAGGGGCTGGGCTACTACGCCCGCGCCCGCAATCTGCATAAATGCGCGCAAGCCGTGGTGGCCCGGCATGGCGGCGTCTTCCCGGACACCGAGGACGCGCTGCTCGATCTGCCCGGTATCGGCAGTTATACGGCGGCGGCCATCGCCGCCATCGCCTTCGACCGCCCGGCGACGCCGGTGGACGGCAATTTCGAGCGCGTCTTCGCCCGGCTGCATGCTGTCGAGACGCCCTTGCCGCAGGCCAAGCCGATGCTCCGCGATCTGGCGGCGCAAGCGACCCCGGCGCGGCGGCCGGGCGATTATGCCCAGGCGGTGATGGATCTGGGCGCGACGATCTGCGTGCCGCGCAGCCCGAAATGCATGGCCTGCCCCTGGATGGAACCGTGCGCGGCGCGCCGGCTGGGCATTGCCGAGCAATTGCCGCGCAAGGCGGAGAAGGCGGAAAAACCGACCCGCTACGGCACCGCCTTCTGGATCGTTGCGCCCACCGGCGCGGTGCTGCTGCGCCGCCGCGTGGAAAGCGGGTTGCTGGGCGGCATGATGGAGATTCCGTCTTCCGCCTGGGCCGGCCAGCGGCACGCGCTATCCGCCGTCGCGGGCGAAGCGCCGGTGCCGGGCGACTGGCGGGCGCTGCCGGGGCTGGTGCGGCACACCTTCACCCATTTCCACCTGGAGCTGACGGTAGTCGCGACATCCGCCGCTGCCCGGCCGGTGCCGGGCGGCGTGTGGGCCCCGCTCGATGCGCTGGGCGATTACGCGCTGCCGACGCTGATGAAGAAAATCGTGCGGCACGCTCTCGCCCAGCTTGGACGTCAGTAGGTGCGGTTCAGCTTCAGATAGCGATAGCGGTCGCCGGTTCGCACCTCGACGGCGCGCGCCGCCATGCCGTCGAGCACGCGAATAGTGGCGATGTCGCCCGGATTGCCGGCGGCCCACAAGGCGCGATAGAACTGCGCCAATGTCGCGGTGGGGGTGTCGCCGACGCCCAGCACCAAATCATCCGGCTTCAGCCCGGCCAGCGCGGCGGGGCTGTCGGGCGAGACCCGGCGGACGAACAGATGGCCGCGCACCGCGTCGAGCTGGACGCCGATCCACGGCTTCGGCGTGTCGCTGGCCCGGCCGGTGGCGATCATGCGCTCCAGGATCGGCTTCAGCGCTTCCACCGGCACGAACATGTTGCCGGGGATGATTGCGCCGCCAGGGCCGCTCAGCGCGTCCGGCACGATCAGCGAGCCGATGCCGGCCAGCCTGCCGCTTGCGTCGATCAGGGCGGCGCCGGCGAAGCTTTCATAGGGCGGGCTGGTGAAGACCGCGTTCTCCAGCAGATATTCCCAATAGCCGGCATAGGTGCGCCGGGAGACGACATAGGCCGGCCGGGCCGCCGCCGCGCCGCCATAGCCGGCGATCAGCACCCGGTCCTTTTCCGTCAACAGGGTGGAATCGCCCAGCTCCATGGGGGTTACCCCAAGATCGCTGGCGGCGCGCACCAGGCCGAAGCCGGTATCATGGTCATAGGCGACGAGTTGGGCGGGGACCGAGGTGCCATTCGACTTGGTGAGGGTGACGCGGTCGGCCTCCAGCACGATGTAGCCGATGGTCAGCACCAGCCCGTTCGGCCCGATCACCACGCCATTGCCCAGGCGCTCCTGGCCCAGGCTTTCGGCGGTTCGGGAATCGGCGGGCACCTGGGCCTTCACCTGGACGATGGCGGCCAGCAGGTCGTCGGTCGCGGCCTTGGCGGAAAGCGGAGTCGCGGCCGCGAAAAGCAAGAGGATCAGGGTGAGCGGAAATCGGGTCATCGCCACCTCCCACGCGGCCGCGAAATAGCGAATGCCGCATCATGATCATTATGTAGTGTGTCGGGCGGCCGGGTAAATCATACTATCCTGCATCTCCCGGCTTTGAGGGACAGGAAGGCATGAGCGGCGAGTATCTCGACAAGAAGGCGCGCGAGGCGCTGGAACAGATGCAGGGCAATTCCAACCGCGCGGCGCAATTGCTGGCGCAATGGGCGCGCGAGGACGAAAAGCTGATGCGCGCGCTGGTCGCGCCGATGCTGGGCAGCCTGGCGCTGCTGGCGGTGCAGCGCACGACCGGCCGGGGCGAGCAATATCGCCCACGCGCCGCGCGGCGGCGGCCGTCCGAGCCGATCGCGGAGAAGGTCACCCTGCAGGCCGTAGCCGAGGTGCTGAGCGGCAAGGGGGGCATGACGCTGTCGAGCAACCGCGCCGCGCCGACCCCGCCGCCCGAGGGCAGCCGGCGGCACCAGACATCGATGAAAATACTGGCGGCCGCCTATAAGGCGAAGTCCTAAGCAGCCGGGCAGGGGGCCGTTACAGCCAAGGAGGGCGAGGATTATTCCTTGCGCGGGCGGCAATCGTCCGGCCGGGCCGCGACCACATTCTGGTACAGCTTGCGGACATATTCCGGGTCGGCGCCGATGGCCTTCACGTTGGTCGTCGCGCGTTCGGCGGTTTCCGCCACGCCGGCATTGATCATGATCGGCGTCGCCTCATCCGGCATGATGTAATAGCCGGCGCGCTCCAGATCGTTGATGATTTCCATCGCCGTCTTGGCGAAGCGGCGGTAGGAGGAATCCACCATGTCGCGGCGCATGCTGGGCGCGGAGGCACGGGCCAGGGCCATCGAGAGGATATTGACGATCAGGTCGACGTCGCGGCTGTGATTCCAGGCATTGGCCATGGCGCCCATGACGGCGGTGATGTACATGCGCGCGCCGCGCTGGCCCATCAGCTTGTTCGCACCCGGCTGCTGGTCGGCCTGGGCGATCATCAGGTCGGTCAATTCGCGGGGGGTGACGACGAAGCCTGCGATCTCCAGCGATTTTACCACGTCATTCGCGTCATTCGCATAGCGGTCCCATTCCTGTTCGACCAGGAAGGACCCCAGCATGTCGTTCCCCGAATCCTGGACACGATTCAGGAATCGCGCGAATTCCTTCGCGAAATGCTGAACGATCTTCGGGTCGGACGGCTGATTATACATACGCATCCTGACGCTATCCTCCTTGCGTCTCTTTAGCGGCTTGGTCGATGACCATGCCATTAACTTCTTAGAAATTATGATGGCAATCAAGCTCGACGTCAGATTCCGTCAGAGTCTCGTTGGCCTGAGAGTGTCGCGATTCTATGACACCGTAAGTTACAGCTTAAAACTTTGATTTTGAAAAGTCACTTTAAATTGCGGGCCTTAGCTTAAATTTTTTAAGAATAAAATTATCTCGAACACATGCTTTTGACCGGCGGTGACGATGATGGCCCGAAATAATGGACCCTCTAATGCAAGTCAAGCAGTCAGGCCGCCATCCACCATTATCGACTGCGCCGTGATGTAAGCCGCCGCCGGGCTGCACAGAAAGCCCACCAGCGCGGCCACATCTTGCGGCTCGCCCAGGCGCTGCATCGGCACCGTGGCGGCCAGCGCCTTCCACGCCTCCGGGGCGAGCGCGGAATGGGCGCCCTGCTGTTTGCGAATATAGCCCGGAAGCACGCAATTGGCCGTTCCGCCATGGGGCGCAAGC
Source organism: Oceanibaculum pacificum (assembly GCF_001618175.1). Classification (GTDB taxonomy): domain Bacteria; phylum Pseudomonadota; class Alphaproteobacteria; order Oceanibaculales; family Oceanibaculaceae; genus Oceanibaculum; species Oceanibaculum pacificum. The sequence goes on from NZ_LPXN01000147.1 coordinate 4,389, forward strand.
TGCATCGCCAGCGACTTTACCAGCGCCTCCAGCCCGGCCTTGGCGGATGCGCTGGCGGCGAACCGCCCGTCATGGGGCTGGAACCGGCGGGCGACGAAGGAGCCGATGGCGACCACCCGCCCGGCGGGGGCCGCGCATAAGGCGGGCAGGGCCGCACTCGCCATCTCGAAAAAGGCGCGCTGGATGACCCCGACCGACAGGTCGAAGCCGGCCGCGTCGATCTCGCCGAAGCCGCGCCGGTCGGCGAAGCCGGCATTACTGACCAGGCCGTCCAGCGCGCCGAAACGCTCCAGCGCCTGCTCGACCAGCGTCGCGCCGGCCCCAGGCTCCGCCAGGTCGGCCAGCAGAATCTCGCCTTCGGCCCCAGCCGCCCGCGCCTCGGCCAGCGTCGCTTCGGCGCCGGTGCGATTGCTGCGGGTGTGAAGGACAAGGCGGCAGCCCGGACCGGCCAGGATCCGACAGATCGCCGCCCCGATGCCGCTGGCGGCGCCGGTCACCAGATAGGTGCGCGGGGGCGGCCCCATCGATTGTGCCGGCAGGGGATGAGGCAGGGGATCAGGCAGGGCGTTTCGGCCCCGGCGTCCCGGTGGTGGGGGTGCCGCCGGCCGGCCTGGCGGCTGCGGGGCGCGCCATGGCGGCCTGCGCGCCGTTCGGCTGCACGCCGCGCGGAATCACCGGAAACAGGATGGTCTTGTCGCGGTCGCCGATGTCGCGCCAGTCGCGGCTGGTGGCGCGGAACAGGCGGCGCACGGTCCAGGCACGTTCGGCGGCGGCGTCGCCGATCTGCTGGCGCTGCCAGCTCGGCAAGGCGTTGAAGGCGGCCTTGGCGGTGAAGAAATCGACCGGGCGGCCGCTCTCGAAGGCGCGGCGCACCTCGCGGGTCACGATGTTGGAGCGACCCAGGGTGACGCTTACCGTGTCGACCAGTATCTCCAGCGCCCGCCGTTCCTGCGTCTCAGTGTCCATCTATTCTCTCCGGCGCCGATTGCCGATCCTAATGGTTTCGCATTGTCGAATTGAATCGAGATGCGGGCAAGGGGGATTGCGCGGCAAAGCGCCATGCAAAGTCACGATGGGCGGGAACCCGGGCCGAAATCGGGGGAAGGCGCTCAGCCGAATTTTTCGACCGCCTTGCGGAAGGCGACCAGCAATTCCTGCTCCAGCGCGCCGCCCTGCCCCTGGATGCGCTGCGCCAGAACGACGTAGAGCGCATCGACATGGTATTTCACGATGGCGAGCTGCACATCGTTCATCGTCTCCATGCGGCCGGTCAGCATATGCAGGGAACGGCCGATCTCGCTCATCAGCGGAAACTTGTAGGTGCCGCCGAGCCCCTTCACATCGAAGGCGCGCTCGCGTACCTCGACCAGCACCATGTCGCGCATGGTCGGGTCGCGCTCGGCCAGCTCGATGGCGCCGCGCAGGGCGCGCAGTATCGCCGCGAAGGCGGTCACGAACTTATCCGCCGAGGCATTCACCGCCGCTTCGATCTTCGCCAAATCGGTCGGCGAGGGGTTGATGTCGAACCCCTTCTTCCGGTTGACCGCGCGGCGCTTCAGCTCCATCGGCGCTGGGATTATCTGGGCCTTGGGCATCTATCTTTCTCCGGCGCGTGTCGCGTCAATCTTCTCGCCGACGGTCGGGACCGCCATGGTTGATCTGCCGCCGTCGCCGATCCGGGCCGAAATAGGAATCCGCGTTCACGAAGGAGCGCGGGCGGGCGATCACCGAGACGAGGCGGCGATAGAACGCATCCACCGTGAAGGGCTTGGCGAGGAATTCCGTCACCCCGTGATCGCGCGCCTGGACGACGAATTCAGGCTCGGAATTCGCGGTCAGCATGATGATCGGCAGCATCCGGTCGGGCGACTGCGTGGAGTTGCGCACCATGTCCAGCAGCTCAAGGCCGGAGACCGGGCCGACATTCCATTCGGTGATCAGCACATCGATGCCGCCGGCCCGCAGGATAGTCATTGCCTTGTTGCTGTCGGCGGCGCGGCGGATCGAGATCGATCCCAGCATGCGCAGGATATCGTACAGCAACTCGGTCGAGAGCGGATTCGGATCGACGATCAGAAAGCGCACCGCGCTGAAATCAATTTTTTCTGCCACCACCAGCCCCTAATCCGCGCCGCCGTTCTGGCGGTTGTAAGCACGGCATTAAAACTATAATTGGTTAAATTTTACTCAATTATCATTCTTGTCGCTACTTTTGAGCACAAGATGAAAAATATGCCAATGCTTTGTTCTGGCTAGGGGGGTGCCGCCTTCTTCTCGCACCTCCTGCAGCAGCTCGATCTCGAAGCCGGCGGCGAGCCGGTCGATGTCCGCCCGTGAGTGAATGATTACGCCGCTTTGCGCCCAATCATCCTGCGGGCCGAGCAACTGCCCGGCAAAGCGTCCGCCGGGGCGTATTGCCGCACTCAACCGCCGCCAGACATCGGGAAACGCCGCGGCCTCGCAAAAGGGCAGGCAGAAGCTGGCATTGATCAGGTCGGCCGGCGGCGGCTGGAAATCCTCGAACCGGGCCACCAGCGTTTCCAGATTGCCGGCCGTCGGCGGATCCTTGGGCAGGTCCGGGCGGGCCAGCAGCCGGTCGATGGCCTCGGGCGTCGCATCCATCGCCAGCGTGCGCCAGCCCCGCCGCAGCAATTCCACCGTGTCGCGCCCGTCGCCGCAGCCCAGATCGAGGGCCCTGGGCGCGGCCGGCAGGCCTTCCGCCGCGAACCGGTCGAGCGCGAAGAGCAGCGTGTCGCGGGGCGGGCGCGCCTGCACCGCGTCGTAATAGCGGCTCCAGCGCCCGCCCCTGGACATGTTACTGCAGCGTTTCGAACAGCCGCAGCATCAGCTTGGCGCGGGGTTCGAGGGAGGAATAATACATCTGCTCGTAATCGGTATGCGCGCCGCGCCCGTCGACGCCCAGCCCGTCCAGCGTCGGCACGCCGACGGCGGCGGTGAAATTGCCGTCGCTGCCGCCGCCGGTGATCTTCACGTCCTGCAACTCGAAGCCGATCTCGGCGGCCAGGTCCTTAGCGTGATCGAACAGCTTGGCGATGCCTTCGTCCTTCACATAGGGCGGGCGGTTGATGCCGCCGCTGACCGTGACCTTCACATCCGGGTCGAAGGCGGTGAAGCCCAGCACGGTGGCGGTCATCTCCTCCGCCAGCTCCGGCGTCGGCACGCGCATGTCGATCTCGATGCTGCAATGCTGCGGGACCACGTTGATGCCGGTGCCGCCCGTGATCAGGCCGACATTGCAGGTGACGCCGGTCTCGTAATTGGTCAACTCCTCCAGCCGTAGGATCTGCTTCGCCATCTCCTTGATCGCGCTGCGGCCGTCCTGGTGCTGCGCGCCGGCATGGGCGGGGCGGCCCTCGCACTGCATCTCGAAGCGCAGCACGCCCTTGCGCGAGGTCACGATCTTGCCGCCGTCGCGTGCCGGCTCGGTGACCAGCACATATTTGTTCTTCAGCGCCATCTGCTCGATCATCTTCTGCGATGTCGGGCTGCCAACCTCTTCTTCCGGTACGAACATGAAGGTGATCGGCAGTGGCGTCTCCTTCGCCGTGCGGACCAGATGGCGATAGGCGTAATAAGCGAGATAGGCCCCGCCCTTCATGTCGTAGATGCCGGGGCCGAACACCTTATCCTCGTCCTTCTTGAACGGCAGGATGTCCTTCAGCGTGCCGATCGGGTGCACGGTGTCGAGATGGCTGAGCACCAGGATGCCGGGGCCGTCGCCGCCCCAGGGGGTGCGGGCGGTGAGGATGTCGCCCCAGCCGTCGCGGCCGGGCACGCGCTCCAGCTTAGCGCCGATCGCCTTCATCTCTGATTCCACCTGGTCGACCATGCGGTTGACGGCGGCGGCGTCGTGCGAGGGGCTTTCGATCTCGACCCACCGGCGGATGCCTTCGAGGATTTCCTCGGCGTCGATCTTCGGCTGGTTGGAGGCGGTGCTGTTGACGGTCATGCCTGCTAATCCTCTGGCGTTCCGGCTGGATGAAGAGCGGCTAGAGTAAGCAAGCGAGTTGTTATCGCCAATGACAAAAGGGCGGCCCCGTCGCCGGGACCGCCCTTTCGCCGGATCGCGAAACGATCAGCCGAAGATGGTGAAATCATCCTCGGTCAGCTCGCCCTCCTGCACGCCTTGCAGGGTCAGCGTATCGCCATTGCCGAAATCGAGAACCGCGCCTGCCTCGGTGTAGGTCACGAAATCGAGCGGGCTGTCGACCAGGAAGTCATAGCCGCCGATCTGCGGGGGAAGCTGGATCGTATCGTCGCCCGCCATGTTGAAGTCCAGCACCAGATCGGCGCCCTGGCCTTCGCTATAGACGAACAGATCGTTGCCTTCGCCGCCGGTCATGGTGTCCTCACCGAGGCCGCCGGTCATGGTGTCGTCGCCGGCGCCGCCACTCAGCTCGTCATGGCCCTTGCCGCCGCCGATATCCTCGCTGCCAGCGCCGCCGAGGATCGTGTCGCCCTGCATGCCGCCGCGCAGCACGTTATCGGCCGTATCGGCGGATTCGTCGATCAGATCGAAACCGTTGCCGCCATCGATCGTATCGGTGCCGCCGCCGCCGGTCAGCTGGTCGTCGCCATCGGTGCCGGCGATCTCATCGTCGCCACCCGTCGGCCCGCCCGGTTCCCCGGTTTGGGCGCGTTCGATGATGAAATCATCCTCGCTCAGATCGTCCTTGGCGATGCCCAGCAGGGTGACGACATTGCCATCGCCGAAATCGAACAGCACGTTGCCCTGGCCATCGTCATCGGCCAGGTTCAGCGCGGCCTGATTGTCGGCGACCGTCTTGCCGTTGATGAATTCGAAGATCTGCATCTTGTCGTCGCCGATGGAGAAATCGGTGATGACGTCCTGGCCGCTGTTATCGCGGAAAACGAAGGTATTGTCGCCGTCGCCGCCGGTCATGGTGTCGCTGCCCATGGCCCCGGTCAGCAGGTCATCGCCATTGCCGCCATTGATCGAATCATGACCCTTGCCGCCATAGAGATGCTCGCTGCCATTGCCGCCAAAGATCGTATCGCCCTGCTCGCCGCCGTAAATCTGATTGCCGCCATCCGGATCGGCGGTGAAGTCGATCAGATCGAAACCTCCGGCCGCGTTCACCGTGTCATTGCCGGCCGAACCGACGATGGTGTCGTCGCCCGCGGTGCCCATGATTTCGTTGGAATTGGCGTCGTCCTCGATCCGCTCACCGGGGATAAGGGGATTTGCCATGATATCTCTCCTTCGATTTGCTGCGTCGAGTGACGCAATGCGTAGAAGAAATGGAAGGAAGAAGAGATCGGTTCCCAAAAAAGTGAAAATAATTAAGGGTTAAAATTCTTATATAGCCATAAGAATTTTGAAAAATAATCGAAGGTAATAACTGTATTATTTAACTTACAAAACGAATGTTAAGAGCCCCAGAACCAAAAGGGCGAGGAATACGGTTTCCCCAACGATAAGCATCACCGCGCGGGGGCCGACGGCCGCCATGGCCTTCAACGAGGTCTTGATGCCCAGGGCGGCGATGGCGGTGGCCAGGCACCAGCTGGACAGGTCGATCAGCACGCTCAGCACCGGGGCGGGAATCCACCCCAGGCTGTTCACCAGGACCAGCAGGGCGAACGCCACCAGGAACAGCGGCAATGGCGCGCCCTTGGCCCCGCTGCCGCCCTGGCCGCCACCCTGGCCGCGCATCATCAATGCAAAGATCACCACCACCGGCATCAGCATGGCGACGCGCAGCAGCTTGGTGAAGGTGGCGATGTCGCCGGCCTCGCGCGACACGCTGTAGCCGGCCCCCACCACCTGCGCCACGTCATGGATCGTGCCGCCCAGGAACATGCCGGCCTCGGCGTCGGTGAGATGGGTGGCGGCGACGATGACCGGATAGAGCACCATGGCGATGGTGCTGAGGCTGGTGACGCCGATGACGGTGAAGATGGTGTCGCGCTCCGAGCGTTCGGTCTTCGGCAGCACGGCGGAAATGGCGAGGGCGGCCGACGCGCCGCAGATCGCCACCGCGCCGGCGGTCAGCAGGCCGAAATGCCGGTCGAAGCCCAGCGCCCGGGAGAGCAGCCAGCCGACCAGGATGGTCAGCACCACGGCGGCGATCACCGTCACGATGGGGGCGATGCCCAGCGACATGATCTGCTCGGCCGTGATGCGCGCGCCCAGCAACGCCACGCCGAAGCGCAGGATTTTCTTGGAGGAGAATTCGACCCCGGCAGCGCAGCGCGATTCCGACGACAGGAAATGCAGCGCCATGCCCAGCAGCAGGGCGAACAGCATCACAGGCGCATCGTATCGCCGCGCCAGGAAGGTGGCGGCGACCGCGACGATCAGGCTGACCAGCACCCCCGGCCAGACCTTTCGCCAGGTCGCCCATGTTCCCGAAAGCCTGTCCGTGACCATCCTGCCCCTCCCGAAGATCGGCGGACTTTAGCGGTGGCGGCGGTAAACGCAATGCCAGCGGGCGCAAGGCAGCCATCGCGCCAGGCACGCAACGTCTGGAATAAAATTCGGATTGTGCCGTCTATTTGTCAGGAGTGCCTTGAGAAGGGCACAAAATCGCCCTTGGGCCGGCCAAGTGACGGTCCACCGTGCAATGATGAAGCCTACTAGACGCGAACGGACACTGACCGATGCGGCTGCTTCATCCAAGGCCGCTTCCGTTATGGAAGCCCTGGGTGACACGCTCACGGGGCATGTGAAGGGTCTCCGGCGGTATGCGATAGCGCTGACGGGGGACCCCATCGACGCAGACGATTTGGTCCAGGAAAGCGTGGCGCGGGTTCTGGCGAAGATCGAGGAAGGTGCCGAGGTGCGCAATTTGCGGACCTATTTGTTCAGCACCCTGCACAATCTCCGCATGGATCAGTTGAGCCGCAAGCGCATAACCGGGATACAGGTTCCGCTGGAGGATGTGGCCGCGAAGCTCTCCTCTCCCGCGAACCAGCAGGCCCGGTTGCTCGGCCAGGATATGGCCGATTCCCTGGCCAAGCTGCCGGAGCAACAGCGGGAGATACTTCTGCTGATTGGATTGGAAGGAGCAAGCTACCAGGACGCGGCGGATATTCTCGAAATTCCGCTCGGCACCGTGATGTCGCGGGTCAGCCGGGCGCGCGAGACGCTTCGCCGCCTGATGGCCGGAGGTCCGCTGGCCGGCTTGCATAGGGTGAAATGAACGATAGCACTGAAAATACGGTCGCCCTCGTTACCGAGGATATGCTGATGGCCTATGTCGATGGCGCGCTGGATGGGCGCCAGCGGCTGCTGGTCGAGCATTATCTTGCCGCCTCGCCGGAAGCGGCGGAGCGCGTGGCCGCCTACATGGAGCAGAATCGCGCGCTGCGCGATTTGTTCGACGGGCATCTGGCCGAACCGCTGCCGCCGGAAATCGCGGCGGCGACCGAAAGATTGCGCCGGGCGACCCAGCCGGAACTGGAACGCGGGCGTGGCGCGGGCGGGTTTGCCAATGGCAGGCGCGGCATGGCGGCCATTGCCGCCTCCATCGTCGTGGCGGCACTGGTCGCCGGCGCTGTTGTGCAGCTTCAGCCGCATTGGTTCGGCGACCGTCAGGCGGCGACGCCCCAATCCAGCGGCGAAACGCTGCTGGGGCAGGGCGGTCTGATGCCCGCCGGCGGTGCGATAGAGGGGGCTGCGCTAACCAATAGCGGCGGGCCGGATCTCAGCCGTTACGGCTTCGCGCTGACCAATGAGCGGCGGCTGGGGATGGCGAAGGCCGGCTTGGTCGACAGCGGTGCCGATACGCGGCAATTCACCTATCAGGACGAATCGGGGCATTGGATGGCGCTCTATGCCGGTCCGGCCGCCGGATCGGTGGAAACGCCGGTGATGGCGATGTATGGCGCCGGGCGCACGATACTCGCCTGGCAGGCCGGCGGCGTCTCCTACAGCCTGATCGGCAGCCTGTCGCAGGATAAGCTGACCGCCATCGCGCGCCACATCGGCGGGGCCCCGGCGGTAAAGAGCATCCCGGGAGGCGACGCCAAGCCGGGCGTTCGTTCTTTGAAGGACGATTCGGCCCAACTCGACGGCACGCTCTCGAAGCCGCTGGTCGATGGCAAGATCATCCGTCCCGTCATCCCGCCCTCCACCGCGCCGACATTGGACGGCAAGCCGGCGAAATTGCCGGAACGCACCAGCACCCTGCCGTCCGTTGAGCGGCAGAACCAGGCGGCTTGAGGGAGCGGGCGCGGATTTGGTTAAAAAAATTCGCCGCCGTTGGAATAAACCGGCAAGTTCATCGTCTATCTATGTGGGAGCGACGGAAAGTTGATCTCATCGGTTTCAAGTTCCCCATTTCGATGAAGTCACTTCCGTTATGAGTCGCATGCTCGTCTTCCCTGTTGTTCCTTACTGGCCCCCGCGTAAATGCGGGGGCTCTTTTTTTGTCCTGTTCGAATTTTTTGGGGAATAAAACAAAGACCGTGCCGTCTATTCATGTGAAGCGTCGTTAACGACAGGCACTTTATTGCCGGGGAACGATGCGTCAACCAGAAGGAGAAGAACAATGATTTCTCGTCTGAAACTGGTCATTCCTGCTTTTGCGTTTGTGGCGCTGCTCGGTACGGCTGCCTGCGATGACGGCGGTGGCGCCGGTTCGAACCCCTCCGCGCCGCCGAGCCAGGGCATGTCGCCGGGTGGTGGCGGTGCTGGCGGCGGCATGGGCGGCGGCGGTGCCGGCGGTAGCGGCGGCGCCGGGTCGGGTGGGTAACATCCCCGGCCTCGCCTAACAGGACGAAGGTAGGGCGGCGCCGTTCCCCACAGGAACGGCGTCGTCATATCCGAGGTCCGGAAATCGAAAATTGAGGAGACAATCGATGAAGCAGAGCCGAATTCTGACTGCCCCCCTGATGGCACCGATGGCCGCGGCGTTCCTGCTGGCGGCCGCGCCGCTTGGCCTCGCTCCGGCGATGGCGCAGAGCGCGCCGCCGGCCGCCGCCACGCCGGCCCCGCCCAGCGCGGCCCAGATCAGCGAAAGCCAGATCGATTCCTATGCCGAGGCGGCCCTGGAGATTAACAGCATCCGCACCAAGTGGGAGCCGCAGATTCGCCAGGCCGACTCGCCTGAAAAGGCGGCCGATGCCCATCGCGAGGCGAACAAGGAAATGGTCAGCGCGGTCCAGAACAAGGGGCTGAGCGTCGAGGAATATAACTCGATCACCGCCGCGGCGGAGGCCGACCCCGATCTCAGCCAGAAGATCGTGGCAATGATCAACGAGAAGCGTTGATCGGCGGGGGCTAGGCCGGCGCGTCCCTCCCCCTCTGCTCTGCGTCGGTTCTTCCCCGTTTCGTCATGATAAAAGCGGCGGCACCATCACAGGTGCCGCCGCTCGTTTGTCCAGTCCGTCGTGTCGGGAACAGAGGGCGCGTTACGCCGCCTGCTTGCCCTCGATGGTCTTCGCTGCGCTCTTGGGGGCGGCGATGGCGATCTTGCGGGGCTTCGCCTCTTCCGGCACCTCGCGCACCAGCTCGATATGGAGCAGGCCGTTCTCCATCGCCGCGCCGGTCACCTTCACCGTATCGGCAAGTTCGAAGCGACGCTCGAAGGCGCGGCGCGCGATGCCGCGATGCAGGTAGCGGCCCTGTTCGGCCTCTTCCTCTTCCTGCGTGCCCTTGCCGCTGACGGTCAGGGTGTTGTTCTGCGCGACGATCTCAATGTCGCTGTCGGCAAAGCCGGCGACCGCCATGCTGATGCGGTACTGGTCTTCGCCCAGCTTCTCGATGTTGTAGGGGGGATAGGTGGGGGCCTGCTGCACGTCGCGCATCGAGCTGTCGAGCAACCGCATCATGCGGTCGAAGCCGACGGTGGAACGGAACAGCGGCGTCAAATCATAGTTACGCATAACATGTCCTCCTAAGAAGCAACATGGACGCCCCGTCGCCCTGAAGGTTCGGGGGCTGTTAGCGGTCCACCCTCCGGGTCGGACCGGTGGAACGGGCCCCGCATCGCGGCGACCCGGCCTTGGATATGGGATAGCGGAAATCCGGTTCAAGACCCTCCTGAAGAGCGGCGATGGTTGCCGTCTCCTGCCTTGCCAGGAACAAAATCCGTCCCATACTATTTCTATAACGAAACGAATTTGTCCTTGCCCCGCCTTCCGCAAGGCTTTGTTCGACCAGGGAGACGCCGATGGCGATATTGCCGATCGATCGAGCCTATTCCGAGATTTTCGCTCTACTGATCGAGGCGCGGGATTGCGTGATCGACATGCGCCGGCGGCGCGGCGCGCATTACGCCGGTTCTGTCGATGCGCGGGCCAGTTACGAGGCGCTGCGCGTCACTTCGCGCCTGACGCATGCGATGGCCTGGGTGATGGTGCAGAAGGCGGTCGGCAGCGGCGAGATGACAGTGCAGGAGGCGCGGGACGAACGGCATCGCCTGGGCGGCCAGCAGGTCTGCCTGCACGAGCCGGAGGAGGATCTGGATTTGCCCCCGCATCTCGACAGCCTGCTGTCCCGCAGCCTTGCTATCTACCGGCGTATCGAACGGCTGGACCGCCAGCATGGCGGCGGGCAGCATGGCGGCGTGCCGGCCAGCCACTGACGAAAAAAGGCGCCGGGGATACCGGCGCCTTTTCCGCGGCCCGTAAGGGCGAAACCTATGCTCAGCCGATGCCGAGGTTGGCGAAACGCTTGTTGAACTTCGCCACCTGGCCGCCGCTGTCCATCAGGCGATGCTGACCGGTCCAGGCCGGATGGGACTTCGGGTCGATTTCCAGGCGCAGCGTGTCGCCTTCCTTGCCCCAGGTCGAGCGGGTCTTGTACGAGCTGCCATCGGTCATCACGACGTTGATCTCGTGGTAGTCGGGGTGGATATCTTGCTTCATAACCCAGTCCGCCAAATCAGTAAGCGCGAATGCGAGCGGCGGTATATATAGGAGGTGCGGTCGGGTGGCAACCCCTCTCGCTTCCTCAATCCCGTGGAATCTCGTCTCCGGCCCGGCGCGGCGCTGGGTCGCGGCGGGCATTTCTGGCAAAGCATCCTAAATTGGGGTAGGGCATGGCCCACATATATTCCAGCAAACGGATCGGCGCGACATGGTGATGCGCGAACGCAGCTATATGGAAGGCGAGGCGGACAGCCTGCCCGAGGCTGGGCGTCGGCTGGGGCCGCTGCGCCATCTGCTGCGCTTCCTTGCCCCCTACAAGAAGCAGCTCGCCGGGGCCGCGGTGGCGCTGGTGATCGCCGCCTCGACTGTGCTGGGCCTCGGCATGGGGTTGCGGCATCTGGTCGATGGCGCGTTCGGCAGCGGCGATCCGGCGCTGCTGGACAGGGCGGTGGTCGTGCTGCTGGGCGTGGTGTTCCTGCTGGCAATCGCCAGCTATGCCCGGTTCTATCTGGTCTCCTGGATCGGCGAGCGGGTGGTGGCGGATATCCGCAAGGCGGTGTTCGACCATGTGCTGACGCTAAGCCCCGGCTTCTTCGAGATCACGCGCACCGGCGACGTGCTGTCGCGCCTGACCACGGATACGACGCTGATCCAGGTGGTCGTCGGCTCCTCCGCCTCGATCGCGCTGCGCAACACGCTGCTGTTCATCGGCGGCACGGCGATGCTGATCGTCACCAGCCCGAAGCTGACCGGCCTGGTGTTCCTGGTGGTGCCGCTGGTCGTCGCCCCCATCATCATCTTCGGTCGTCGGGTGCGCCGGCTGTCGCGCGACAGCCAGGACCGGCTGGCCGATGTCGGCGTCTATATCGAGGAAAGCCTGAACGCCATCCGCACCGTGCAGGCCTTCACGCACGAGCCGATGGATCGCGGCCGCTTCTCCGACCGGGTGGAGGACGCCTTCGCCACCTCGGTGCGCCGCATCGCCGCCCGCGCGATGCTGACCGCGACCGTCATCGTGCTGGTGTTCAGCGCCGTCAGCGCCATCCTCTGGCTCGGCGGGCGCAGCGTGCTGGACGGCACGATGAGCGGCGGCGATCTTTCCGCCTTCGTGTTCTACGCCGTGGTGGTGGCCGGCGCGGTCGGCGCGATCTCCGAAGTGGTCGGCGACCTGCAGCGCGCTTCGGGCGCCACCGAACGGCTGATGGAGCTGCTGTCGGTCGCCTCGCCCGTGGTCGCGCCCGCCCTGCCGGTCGCCCTGCCGGAGCCGGCACGGGGGCGCGTCGAGTTCGACCGGGTGCGCTTCCGCTATCCGGCGCGGCCCGACCGGCCGGCGCTGGAGGATTTCTCGCTGACCGTGCAGCCAGGCGAAAAAATCGCCATTGTCGGCCCCTCGGGGGCCGGCAAGACCACGGTGTTCCAGCTTCTGCTGCGCTTCTACGACCCGGAAAGCGGCGCGGTGCGGCTGGATGGCGTGGATGTGCGCCATGCCGCGCCCGCCGCCTTGCGCGGCCGCATCGGCCTGGTGCCGCAGGAGCCGGTGATCTTCTCCGCCGATGCGATGGAGAATATCCGTTATGGCCGGCCCGATGCCAGCGACGCCGAGGTGCGCGCCGCCGCCGACGCGGCCGCCGCCACGGACTTCCTCGACCGGCTGCCCGACGGCTTCGCCACCTTCCTGGGGGAGAAAGGGGTGCGACTGTCCGGCGGGCAGCGCCAGCGCATCGCCATCGCCCGCGCCATCCTGCGCGACCCCGCCCTGCTGCTGCTGGACGAGGCGACCAGCGCGCTGGATGCGGAGAGCGAGCGCGCGGTGCAGGTGGCGCTCGACCGGCTGATGGTCGGCCGCACCACGCTGGTCATCGCCCATCGGCTGGCCACGGTGCTGAAGGCGGACCGCATCGTGGTGCTGGATCAGGGCCGCATCGTCGCCACCGGCACGCATGCGGAACTGACGCGCCAGGGCGGGCTTTACGCCCGGCTCGCCGCCCTGCAATTCGACCAGGCGGCCGATGCGCTGGCCACGATGCGCGACGGCACCGGCTGACTTGACCTAAATCAAGGCGGCGGCGTCCGGGATATCCTATTGAGGGAGGGAAGGCTTCCCTCTCGCAGATAGGACACGCCATGAGCATCGCCACCATCCTGGTCCCGCTGACCGGCGCGGAAGAGGTCGCGCGTCTCCTCGAAACCGCCATTGAACTGGCCGCCAATCTGGATGCCCATGTTACCGGCATGGCGGTGCGCCGTCAGGTGCTGCTGCCGGTCTATTCGATGGATGTCATGCCGCAAGCCGTGTTCGACCAGTTCGAGCAGCAGGAGGATGAACGGCTTGCAGGGCTGCATCGCCAGTTCGAGACGGCGATGCGAACCGCCGACTGGAAGGCGCGCAGTGACTGGCGCGTGTTCGCCGGGCCGCTGGCCGCCGCCATCGCCGAGGCCGGTCGCTATGCCGATTTGATCCTGCTGGGTCAGGCGCCGGAGGAGAATGTGACCGACGATGTCGCCTCGCTGGCCGGCGACCTGGTCATGGCCGCTTCCACGCCGATCCTGATGGTGCCGCGCATCGGCGCGCGCCCCGTGCTTGCCGGCGAGGCGCTGGTGGCCTGGAATGGCGGGCGGGAAGCCGCGCGCGCCCTGCGCGACGCGCTGCCGCTGCTGACCCGGATGCGCAAGGTGACGCTGGTCACGGTCGGCGGCGACGCTGCCGAGACCGGGGAGCCGGCGGCCGCCTTCCTGGCCCGCCACGGATTGCCGGTAACCTTGCTGCGCGAGCCGGCGACCGACCTGGACCCGGCCGACGTGATGCTGAACCTGGCCGCCGAACGCGACGCGCGGCTGATCGTCATCGGCGCTTACGGCCATTCCCGATTGCGGGAATTCGTGCTCGGCGGGACCACCCGCATGATGCTGCATCACATGACCGTGCCGCTGCTGCTGTCGCGATAGGCGGCGCGGATGGGGCTTCTATTTTATCCCTCGCCCCGGAAGGGG
>NZ_LPXN01000148.1 GCF_001618175.1 Oceanibaculum pacificum
GCGTCTCGAAGCATCGGGCGGCTTGCGCCTTAAGGGTCTTCGCGACGTTCGCCGCCTGCTCCCTCACGTTGAGGAGCCACGCAAGCGGTGTCTCGACCGGCCCGGGGGGCGCTTGGCGGCGTTTCGCGCACCGGGACCATTTGTCCCGGTTTCGGCGGCGGGGTTGCCGCCAACCGGCTTTTCGGGCATATCCTTCGAACCCGTTTCGGGCAGCACCCCTAATCAACGTGGTCGAGAACAGTGAGCAAATCTGGAGGGATCGGGGAAACGATCCGCACGGTGGTCTATGCGGTTCTGATCGCGCTGGGCATCCGCACCTTCGCCTATGAGCCGTTCAACATCCCGTCCGGCTCGATGATCCCGACGCTGCTGGTGGGCGATTATCTGTTCGTCAGCAAATTCTCCTACGGCTACAGCCGCTATTCGCTGCCCTTCGGCCTGCCGCTGATCCCCGGCCGCATCCTGTTCGAGGAGCCGGAGCGCGGCGATGTCGTGGTATTCAAGCTGCCGCGCGACAACGAGACCGATTACATCAAGCGCCTTGTCGGCCTGCCGGGCGATCGCATCCAGATGATCGAGGGCGTGCTGCACATCAACGGCCAGCCGGTGAAGCTGCAACGGGTCGAGGATTTCATCCCGCCGGAAGCGCCGAATTTGCGCATCGCCCAGTTCAACGAGACGCTGCCGAACGGCCGCACCCACCGCATCCTGGAGCGCACCAATAACGGCATGCTCGACAACACGCCGGAATATGTGGTGCCGGCCGGGCATTATTTCGGCATGGGCGACAATCGCGACGATTCGGTGGATAGTCGGGTGCTGGCCGGCGTTGGCTATATTCCGCGCGAGAATCTGGTTGGCCGGGCGGAATTCCTGTTCTTCTCGACCAACGGGTCGGCCGCGCTGTGGGAGTTCTGGAAGTGGCCGGTCGCAATCCGTTACGATCGCCTCTTCGACGCGATCCGCTGACGGACGGAGATTTCATGGCGGACACTGCCGCCGCAGCCAGCCTGGACCGTCTGGCCGAGCGGCTCGGCCACAGCTTCAAGCGCCGCGCCCTGCTGGTCGAGGCGCTGACGCATCTGAGCGCCACGGAGCGCCGCAGCCGCGCCTATGAGCGGCTGGAGTTCCTGGGCGACCGGGTGCTGGGGCTTATCGTCGCCGAGGCGCTGCTGGAACGCTTCCCGGCCGAGCGCGAGGGCGACATCGCCAAGCGCCATGTCGGGCTGGTGCGCCGCGAGGCGCTGGCGGAGGTGGCGCGCCGCATCGCTTTGGGCGATTATCTGATCCTGTCGCGCGGCGAGGTCGAGGCCGGCGGGCGGGATAATGAGGCGCTGCAGGCCGACGCGATGGAGGCGGTGATCGCCGCGCTCTATCTCGATGGCGGGCTGGCGGCGGCGCAACGCTTCGTCATGCGCGAATGGCACGATCTGATGGAAGCGCCGGCGAAGCCGCCGCAGGACGCCAAGACCGCCTTGCAGGAATGGGCGCAGGGCCGGGGGCTGAAGCTGCCCGCCTATGCCGAGCTGTCGCGCGAGGGGCCGCCGCACCAGCCGGTCTTCACCGTGGAGGTGCGGCTGGAAGGCGGCAAGACGGCCAGCGGCGCCGGCACCTCCAAACGCGCGGCCGAACAGGCGGCCGCCAGCGCTTTGCTGGCTGCCATCACCGATGGGAAGAATGCATGACCGAGACTGGCTATACCGATACGCGCTGCGGCTTCGTCGCCCTGCTGGGCGCGCCGAACGCCGGTAAATCGACCCTGATGAACGCGCTGGTCGGGGCCAAGCTGTCGATCGTCAGCCCCAAGGTGCAGACGACGCGCACCCGCGTCACCGGCATCGTGGTGGAGGCCAACAGCCAGCTTATCTTCATCGACACGCCAGGCATCTTCCAGCCGCGCCGGCGGCTTGACCGCGCCATGGTGCGCGCCGCCTGGGACGGGGCGGCCGACGCCGACCAGGTGGCCCTGCTGATCGACGCCTCCCGCAAGGGGCTGGACGAGGATTCCGAGCGCATCATCGCCGCGCTGAAGGAGGCCGGGCGCAAGGTGATCCTGGTGCTCACCAAGGTCGATCTGGTGAAGCGCGAGACGCTGCTGGGCAAGGCCCAGGCGTTGAACGAGATGCTGCCTTTCGTCGACACCTTCATGATCTCCGCCCTGACCGGCTCCGGCATCGACGATCTGCGCCGCTACCTCGCCGCGCGCATGCCGGAAGGCCCCTGGCATTATCCCGAAGACGAGATGACCGACATGCCGCTGCGCCTGCTGGCGGCGGAGCTGACGCGCGAGAAGCTGTTCGTCAATCTGTACCAGGAAGTGCCCTATTCGCTGACCGTCGAAACCGAGAAGTGGGAAGAGTTCGACAATGGCTCGGTGAAGATCGACCAGACCATCTATGTCCAGCGCGACAGCCAGAAGGCGATCATCATCGGCAAGGGCGGCCAGGCGATCCGCAAGGTGCGCGAGGAATCCCAGGCCGAGCTGGCCGAAATGCTGGAACGCCCGGTGCATCTGTTCCTGTTCGTGAAGGTCCGCGAGGGCTGGACCGACGATCCCGACCGCTTCAAGCCCTGGGGCCTCCAGTGGGATGCATGAGGGTACGTAACGCGGCTTTCCTCCATCCCGAGGGTGACGCGGGAGGGGGAGGGCGCACTCCATGCGCCGCCCTTGCGGGCAAAGCGACGACCTAGCAGATGGACTGGACCGACGACGGCATCGTGCTGGGCGCGCGGCCTTACGGCGAAGGGTCTATCATCGTTTCGCTGCTGACGCGCGAGCGCGGGCGGCATGCCGGCCTGGTGCGCGGCGGCGGGTCGGGCAAAAGCCGGGGCACCTACCAGCCGGGCAATTTCGTGCGGGCGAGCTGGCGCGCCCGGCTGTCCGAGCATCTGGGCAATTATAGCTGCGAGCTGCTGACCGCCCAGGCGGCCGGACACATGGACGATCCGCTGAAGCTGTCGGCGCTGTCGGCGGCCTGCGCCGTGGCCGATGGCGCGCTGCCGGAACGCGAGCCGCATCCGGCGGTGTATGAGGGGCTGCTGGCGCTGATCGAGCTGCTGGAGGGCGAGTTCTGGCCGGCGGCCTATGTGAAGTGGGAAATCGGCCTGCTGGCCGATCTGGGGTTCGGCCTCGATCTTACGCGCTGCGCGGCGACCGGGATGAACGACCAGCTCGCCTATGTCAGCCCGCGCACCGGGCGCGCCGTGTCGCTGTCGGCGGGCGAGCCCTACCGCGAGAAGCTGCTGAAGCTGCCGGGCTTCCTGATCGGCAGCGGCGGCTTCGGGCAGGCCGACATACTGGACGGGATGGAAATGACCGGTCACTTCCTTGACAGGCATGTCTTCGGTCTGCAAAACCAGCCCCTCCCGGCGGCGCGGGCGCGATTTCTTGACCGCTTGAAGCAGTCGGCTACTATATCTGGTGGAGGGACTATTCCATGACCAAAGCCAAGCAGACCGGCGAAATCCGCGAGACTCCGCTGGCCGACGCGCTGGGCGAGCGCTATCTGTCCTATGCGCTGTCGACCATCATGTCGCGCTCGCTGCCCGATGTGCGCGACGGCTTGAAGCCGGTGCATCGCCGGCTGCTGTTCGCCATGCGCCAGCTCGGCCTGGTCTCCAACCAGGGGCACAAGAAGTCGGCCCGCGTGGTTGGCGACGTCATCGGTAAGTACCATCCGCACGGCGACACGGCGATCTATGACGCGCTGGTGCGCCTGGCGCAGGATTTCGCGCAGCGCTACCCGCTGATCGACGGCCAGGGCAATTTCGGCTCGATGGACGGCGATCCGCCGGCGGCGATGCGCTACACCGAGGCGCGGCTGACCCCGGTGGCCGAGCTGCTGCTGGAAGGCATCGACGAGGACGCCGTCGATTTCCGCGACACTTATGACGGCGAATCGCAGGAGCCGGTGGTGCTGCCCGCCGCCTTCCCGAATTTGCTGGCCAATGGCAGCCAGGGCATCGCGGTCGGCATGGCGACGAGCATTCCGCCGCATAACGTGGCCGAGCTGTGCGACGCGCTGGGGCTGATCATCCAGGAGGAGATGCTGGCGGCCACGCCGCGCCAGGTGGCGACGGCGGAGCTGGTGCGCTTCGTGAAAGGCCCCGATTTCCCGACTGGCGGCGTGCTGGTGGAAGCGCCCGACGCCATCCTGAACGCCTATGAGACCGGGCGCGGCAGCTTCCGGCTGCGGGCGCGCTGGGAGGTCGAGAAGCTGGGCCATGGGCTGTACCAGATCGTCATCAGCGAAATTCCCTACCAGGTGCAGAAATCCCGCCTGGTGGAGAAGATCGCCGAGCTGATGCAGGCCAAGAAGCTGGCGATGCTGGGCGATATCCGCGACGAATCGACCACCGACGTGCGTCTGGTGCTGGAGCCGAAGACGCGCAATGTCGATCCCGCCGTGCTGATGGAGAGCCTGTTCCGCCAGACCGAGCTGGAAAACCGCATCTCGCTGAACATGAACCTGCTGGACCGCGAGGGCGTGCCGCGGGTCATGACCCTGCGCGAGGCGCTGCGCGACTATCTGGCCCATCGCGAGGAGGTGCTGCGCCGGCGCACCACCCACCGGCTGGATCACATCGCCCGGCGGCTGGAGATTCTGAGCGGCTATCTGATCGCCTATCTGAACCTCGACGAGGTGATCCGCATCATCCGCGAGGAGGATGAGCCGAAGCAGGAGCTGATGAGCCGCTTCGCGCTGACCGACCTGCAGGCCGAATCGATCCTCAACATGCGCCTGCGCTCGCTGCGCAAGCTGGAGGAAATCGAGATCCAGAAGGAGCATGACGCGCTCACCAAGGAACAGGCGGATCTGACCGACCTGATGGCCAAGGAGGCGCGGCGCTGGAAGGTGATCTCCTACCAGGTCGCCGACCTGAAGAAGCGCTTCGGCGAGGATACCGCGCTGGGCAAGCGCCGCACCGACGTTGACGGCCCGCCGAGCGAGACGGTGATCCCGCTGGAAGCCATGGTCGAGCGCGAGCCGGTAACGGTGATCTGCTCCGCCAAGGGCTGGATCAGGACCGTGCGCGGCCATTTGACGGAGGATGCCGACACCAAGTACAAGGAAGGCGACGAGGGCCGCTACATCATTCCCGGCGAGACCACGGACAAGCTGCTGGTGTTCTCCAGCGACGGCAAGTTCTTCACCATCGGCGTCGACAAGCTGCCGCGCGGGCGCGGCTTCGGCGAGCCATTGCGGCTTATGATCGACCTGGCGCAGGATCAGGAGATCGTCGCCATGTTCATCCACAAGCCGGGCCGCCGCCTGCTGCTGGCCGCCAGCGACGGGCGCGGCTTCCTGGCGAAGGAGGAGGATGTGCTGGCGCAGACCCGGGGCGGCCGCCAGGTCGTCAATCCGGGCGAGGGGGCATCGGCCGCAATCTGCATCCCGGCCGAGGGCGATACGGTGGCCGTGGTCGGCACCAACCGCCGGATGATCGTCTTCAACCTGGACGAGGTGCCGGAGATGCAGCGCGGCCGCGGCGTGATCCTGCAGAAATATGCCGGCGGCAAGCTGGCCGACGTGAAGATATTCAATCTGGCCGACGGTTTGAGCTGGATTTTGAACGGCGGCCGGGTGCGCACCGAGACCGATCTTCTCACCTGGCGGATGAAGCGCGCCGGGGCCGGGCGACAGGCTCCGCGCGGCTTTCCGCTGAACAACCGCTTCACCTGACCGGGCGGCGGGACTATAAGGGCGGCAACGTCCGTCATCTTCAGGAGATATAGACGATGAGCTTTTTGACCGGCGCCGCCACCGGCACGCCCGCCCTGATCGAGCGGCTTTGGCCTTCCGGTTCCGCCAATGCCGCGCTGCGCGGCGCGCTGCTGATCGGTTTCGGCAGCGTGTTTCTGGCGGTGATGGCGCAGATCAAGGTGCCGATGTGGCCGGTGCCGATCACGCTGCAGACGTTCGCGGTACTGCTGCTGGGCCTGACCTACGGCTTCCGCCTGGGCACGGCGACCATTCTGTTCCATCTGGCGCAAGGCGCCATCGGCCTGCCGGTCTTCGCCGGCGGCGTCGGCGGCCTGGCCGTGCTGATGGGGCCGACCGGCGGCTACCTGGCCGGCTTCGCGCTGGCGGTGATGGCGACCGGCTACCTGGCCGATCGCGGCTGGTCGCGGAGCATCGTGAAGAGCGTTGCCGCCCTGCTGATCGGCAATGCGGCGATCTATCTGGTGGGCGTGTCCTACCTGCACGCCGCCTTCGTGCCGGATTTGCAGAAGGCGCTGATGGTCGGCGTCGTGCCGTTCCTGATCGGCGATGCGCTGAAGATCGCGCTGGCGGTCAGCGTGCTCCAGCTTTCCTGGAAGCGCGCGGCGAAGTGAGACAAAAGGCCCCGGCAAGCCCCCCCGGCAAGTTTGGGGCCTTTCTTTCTGGCAATCCCGGTGGCTTTCCGTTACACACCACCGCCAATAGCTAATCCGCGCGCATAGGGTATGCGCAAAAAAGGCGGAAGCGACGCAAAGGGATGGCTTAGAGAAGCAAGCGGAGGCGACGTGAACGCCCTGATCGGCTTTGTGCGTCTGGTCGATTCGATAAATGAACGGCTGGGGCGCTTTATCTCATGGTTCACGCTGGGAACCGTGATCGTGTGTTTCCTGGTGGTTATCCTGCGCTATGGCTTTGGCATCGGCCTGCTGTGGATGCAGGAGCTGTATATCTGGTTCCACGCGATGGTCTTCATGCTGGGCGCCGGCTACACCTTCCTGCATGGCGGGCACGTCCGCGTCGATATCCTGTATGACAGGCGCAGCCCGCGCGGCAAGGCCTGGACCGACCTGATCTGCACCATCGTCTTCCTGCTGCCCTGGCTGGCGGTGGTGATCTATTACTCGGTGCCCTTCTTCCAATCCTCCTGGGTGATCCGCGAGACATCCCCGCAGGGCGGCGGCATGCCGGCGCTGTATCTGCTGAAAGGGACGATCCTGGTGTTCTGCGTCGTCGTCGGCCTGCAAGGGCTGGCGCTGATGGCCCGCAGCATCCTGCTGCTGAAAGGCCATCCGGAATACCAGCCGCCCGCCGAAGAACTGCCGCATTGAGGAGCTGAGCGATGGACAAGGCATTGCTTGGCGAACTCATGGCCGGGCTCATGTTCCTGGTCACGATCTTCATCGTGCTGGTGGGCTACCCGGTCGCCTTCACCCTGGCCGGCACCGCGCTGATCTTCGGGTTCCTGGGCCATCTGGCCGGCGTGTTCGATTACGGTTTCCTCAGCAGCCTGCCGAGCCGCTATTTCGGCACCATGATCAACGAGACGCTGGTGGCGGTGCCGCTGTTCGTCTTCATGGGCGTGATGCTGGAACGCTCGAAGATCGCCGAGGCGCTGCTGGAGACGATGGGCCAGCTCTTCGGCTCCCTGCGCGGCGGTCTGGGCATCTCGGTGGTGCTGGTCGGCACGCTGCTGGCGGCCTCCACCGGCATTGTCGGCGCCACGGTGGTGACGATGGGCCTGCTCAGCCTGCCGGCGATGATGCGCGCCGGCTACGACCCGAAGCTGGCCAGCGGCATCATCTGCGCGTCCGGCACGCTGGGCCAGATCATTCCGCCCTCGACGGTGCTGATCTTCATCGGCGACATGCTGCAGGGCGCCAACCAGGCCGCGCAGCTCGCCAAGGGCAATATGGCGCCGACGCCGGTTTCGGTCGGCGATCTGTTCGTCGGCGCGCTGCTGCCGGGCTTCGTGCTGGTCGGCCTGTATATTTCGTGGATTCTGTGGAAATCCTTTGTCCAGCCCAGCAGCTGCCCGGCCCTGCCGATGCAGCCCGGCGAACGCAAGGGCCTGCCCCTGAAGGTGGTGAAGGTGCTGTTGCCGCCGCTGGCGTTGATCGTGGCGGTGCTGGGGTCGATCCTGGGCGGCTTCGCGACGCCGACCGAATCGGCGTCGGTCGGCGCTGTCGGCGCGATCCTGCTGGCGACGATGAACCGGCAGTTCAACATGTCGATGCTGCGCGAGGTGATGCAGTCCACCACCAAGATCAGCTCGCTGGTTTTCGTGCTGTTGCTGGGCGCCTCCGTCTTCTCCGTGGTGTTCCGCGGGCTGGGCGGCGAGCACATGGTGGAGGAGGCGCTGACCAACATGCCCGGCGGCGTGGTCGGCGCGGTGCTGATCGTCATGGCGGTTATGTTCGTGCTGGGCTTCTTCCTCGACACCTTCGAGATCATCCTGATCATGCTGCCGATCTGCGGCGGGCCGCTGATCGTGCTGGGCGTCGATCCGATCTGGCTGGGCGTCATCATGGGCGTGAACCTGCAGACCAGCTTCCTCACGCCGCCCTTCGGCTTCGCGCTGTTCTATCTGCGCGGCGTCGCGGCCAAGATGGTGTCCACGGCGGCGATCTATCGCGGCATCATCCCGTTCGTCGCCATCCAGGTCATCGCCATCGGCCTGCTCTGGTCCTTCCCCGGCCTGGCGACCTGGTTGCCGGGGGTGGTGTTCGGCAACGACATGCCGGCGGCGGTCTCCACGCCGGGCGCGCCGGCCCAGTCGCTGGACGATCTGATTCGCGGCAGCACCGGCGGCAAGGACGATCTGATCCCGATGGACGACAGCACCCGCCAGGGCGGTTCCCTGGGCGGTTCCCAGGGTGGGCCCGACCTGATGGACCCGACGCAGCAATTCAAGTAAGCGGCGGCTGCGTCGCGCGGGCATGAAAAAACCCGCCCCGGTCACCCGGGGCGGGTTTGTCGTTTTCAGCCTTACGCCGGTCAGCCCGGATATTTGAACGGCAGCAGGCGGGCGTTGGTCAGGCTCTGGTCGGTGATGCGGGTATAGGCCATCGCCAGCTTGCGGGCGGCCAGGAAGGCCTCGGCGACCTTCTTCACCATCGGGTCGGAGCTGGCCAGGATTTCCTCCATCAGCTCGCCCGACTTGTTGCCGTAAGCCTCCAGCACGTCGCGCGGGAACTGCTTAAGCTGCACGCCGTGATCGCGGATCAGCGACTGCAGCGCCGGGCCGGAACGGGCGTTGAACTCCGCCAGGATATAGTCGTTCTCGGCCGAGCAGGCGGCCTTCACGATTTCCTTCAGGTCGTTCGGCAGCTTTTCGTAGATGCCCTTGTTCACGGTGCACTGGAGCATCGGCCCCGGCTCCTGGACGCCCGGATAATAGTAATTCTTGGCGACCTGATGGAAGCCGAGCGCGAGGTCGTTATAAGGGCCGACCCATTCCGCGGCGTCGACCGCGCCGGATTGCAGCGCCGGGAAGATTTCGCCGCCCGGCAGCAGCACCACGGTCATGCCCAGCTTCTGCCAGACCTGGCCGCCCTGGCCGGCGGTGCGGAACTTCATCCCCTTGATGTCTTCCAGGCTGTTGATTTCCTTACGGAACCAGCCGGCCATCTGGGTGCCGGTATTGCCGGCGGCGAAGGGCTTCAGATTGTAATTGGCATAGACCTCGTCCCAGAGCTGCTGACCGCCGCCCCAGTGGATCCAGGCATTCATCTCGAAGGAGGTCATGCCGAACGGCACCGAGCAGAAGAACGGCGCGGCGACGGTCTTGCCCAGATGGTAATAGGCGGCGTCATGGCCGATCTCGGCGGTGCCGGCGGACACGGCGTCCCACACCTGCAAGGCCGGGACCAGCTCGCCGGCGGCGAACACCTTGATGCTCAGGCGACCCTCGGTCATGTCGGTGATGCGCTTGGCCAGGCGCTCGGCGCCGGTGCCCAGGCCCGGCAGGCCCTTCGGCCAGCTGGTGACCATGCGCCATTCCATCTTGCCCTGGCTGATCGCGGGGGCGGGGAAGGACGCGGCCGCCGCCGCGGCGCCCACGCCGCCAATCGCTGCGCCCTTCAAAAATTTCCGGCGTTCCATAAATTCTGCTCCCTGTCGTCTGCTCGTCCCGGTCGGGGCGACGCTTGTTAAAGCCGGACCCTCACTTGAGCCCGATTCTGTGCGCGCGGATTATAGCTTCTCCACGATCCGCTGCAATATGACGACATTGCATGCGGGATGGTTTTTGCAGCCCGGTTAAGGGTGCAGGCGAGTTACGGGTGCAGGCGGGGGGTGGTCAGCATGGTCGGCGGCTGGCGGCCGGGATCGCATGCCAGATCCTGGCTCGGCGCCTTCGGGTCGATCTCCCGCCAGCCGTTCGGCGTCAGCGCCTCCAGCGGCGAGAAGCGGGCCTTGTAGGCCATCTTCTGGCTGCCGGCGATCCAATAGCCGAGATAGAGATAGCTGAGGCCGGCCAGCCGCGCGCGCGCCACCGCGTCGGCGATCATGAAGGTGCCGTAGCCGCGCCGCGGGCTGCCTGGATCGTAGAAACTGTAGACCGCCGACAGCCCGTCGCCCTGGCGGTCGACCAGCATGACGGCGACCAGCTTCTGGTCGGGCTGGCGATATTCCAGCAGCCAGGTGCCGATTGGCGACACCTCGATCATGTCGCGATAATCCTCGTAGGTCATGAACGACATCTCGCCGCCGAGATGCCGGCCGGTCTGGTAGGCGGTGAACAAGCGATATTGCTCCCAGCTGGCGCTGGCCGGCACTTCCTGCACCGACAGATCGGCATTGGCCTTCAGGATGCGCTTCTGGGCGCGGCTGGGCGCGAAATCGGCAACCCGCAGCCGGACCGGGATGCAGGCGGTGCAGCCCGGGCAGGCGGGGCGATAGATCAGGTTCTGGCTGCGCCGGAAACCGGCGGCGGCAAGCTGGTCGTAATGCGCCTGGGTTGCCGGCTTGCCGAGATCGGCGACCAGCCGGCGCTCCACCCGGTTGCCCAGATAGGGGCAGGGCATGGGGGCCGTGCGGAAGAAATAGACCGGCGCAATCGTACCCGTGCGATCGCCCAGAAACATGCGCTCGCCCTCTCTAGATGAAAAAGTCCTTCTGGATATCGCCTGTCACATCGATGGCCTGACGCTGAATCCAATCGGAGAACTCATGCAACCCTTCTCGCAGCACGTCGTCAATAGTGTGCTGATCCAGCGCCGCGCGAACCTCGTCCAGCCGTTCCAGCGCCGCCACGCCGTTGCGCAGGGCAAAACGGCTGCGCAGCCGGTGCAGCAGGTCGTCCACCTGCCGGAAACACATCGATATGGATCGCGGGAAGCTGCTGTCGAACAGCATGAATTCCGCCACCGCCGCCGGCGTCAATCCACGCGGATGGGTGCGGCGGAAGGCGTGATAGCCGGCGACCGAGCGCAGCAGCGCGTTCCATTGGCTGGCGTCTATGGCGGCCGGTTCGGCCGGCGTGAGGATATTGTATTTGATGTCCAGGATGCGCGATGTCTGGTCGGCGCGTTCCAGATATTTGCCCATCAGGTAGAAATACCAGCTCGCATCCCGGTAGAAGGTGCCCTCGGTGATGCCGTAATGGGTCTGGCAGCTCTCCTTGATCACCGCGCAGGTCTGCGACAGGCCGCTCATCGACACATCGGCCGGGGTCATGGCCCGCAGCGTATTGTAGAACACGTTGATGTGGGTCCACATCTCGGTGCTGATCAGCGGCCGCAAAGTGCGCGCATTGTCGCGCGCCGCGCGGACCGAGGAGAAAATCGAGGTCGGGTTCTCCGGGTCCAGCAGGTAGAAATCCACCACCGCCTTGGCCGAGGCCTGCGGATGGGTCTGGTAAAAGCGCTCGTCATCGGAGCAGATCGAGACGACCGAACTCCAATTCACCGCGCCGGTGCGGTCGCGGGTGAAGGTTTCATGGACGTCGAGGATGCGCGCGACATTCTCGGCGCGCTCGACATAGCGCGCCATCCAGAACACGCATTCAGCATAGCGGGAGAGAAGTACACTCACGATTCCAGCACCCAGGTATCTTTCGAGCCTCCGCCTTGGGAGGAGTTCACGACCAGAGAGCCGCGGCGGATCGCTACCCGGGTCAGCCCGCCGGGCAGCACCCAGGTCTTCTTGCCGGTGACGGCGAAGGGCCGCAGATCGACATGGCGCGGCTCCAGCACGCCCTCGATCAGCGTCGGGCAGACCGACAGCTTGATCATCGGCTGGCTGATGAAGTTGGACGGGTTCTCCAGCAGCTTCTCGCGGGTTTCCGCCAGCTCCGCCTCGGTCGCCTTCGGGCCGATCATGACGCCGTAGCCGCCGGATTCGCCGACCGGCTTCACCACCAGCTCGGCCATGTGGTCGAGCGTGTATTTCAGCCCTTCCGGCTCTCGGCAGATATGCGTCTCGACGTTGGAGAGGATCGGCTCCTGATCGAGGTAATAGCGGATGATGCGCGGCAGGTAGGCATAGACCGCCTTGTCGTCCGCCACGCCGGTGCCGATGGCGTTGGCCAGGCCCAGATTGCCGGCGCGATAGGCGCGCATCAGGCCGGGCACGCCCAGCATGCTGTCGGGGCGGAACACCTCGGGATCGATGAAATCATCGTCGATGCGCCGGTAGATGGTGTGCACCGGCCGCAGGCCGGAGATGGTCTTCATGTAGACCCGGTCGTCTTCCACCACCAGGTCGCGGCCTTCGACCAGCGGCACGCCCATCTCGCGCGCCAGAAAGATATGCTCGAAATAGGCCGAGTTGAAGGTGCCGGGCGACAGCAGCACCACGGTCGGATCGTCGATGCCCGCCGGCGCCACGTCGGCGCAGGCCTCGCGCAGCATCTGCCCGTAATTGCCCACCGAGCGGATGCCGATATCCGACATCAGGTCCGGGAAGGTGCGCTGCATCATGTGCCGGTTCTCGACCACGTAGGACACGCCGGACGGGCAGCGGGCATTATCCTCCAGCACCAGGAAATTGCCCTCGTCGTCGCGCACCACATCGATGCCGCAGACATGCACATAGGTGTCGTGCGGCACCTTCACGCCCATCATCTGCTCGCGGAAATTCTTGTTTCCCACCACCAGGTCGCGCGGGATGACGCCATCCTTCAGGATTTTCTGGTCGTTGTAGATATCCTTCAGGAACAGGTTCAGCGCCGCCACGCGCTGCACCGAGCCGCTTTCCAGAATCTCCCAATCGGCGGCGGAGATCACCCGCGGCACCACGTCGAAGGGCAGGATGCGGTCGATGGCGTCGCGGTCGGAATAGACCGTGAAGGTGATGCCCAGATTGAACAGCTCGCGCTCGGCAATGCGGGAGCGGCGGACCAGCTCGTCACCGCTCATCCGGCGCAGCCGGTCGAGCAGGGGCTTGTTATGCGCCGCCGGGTCGGACGGCGTTCCCATCAATTCGCAATAATAGCCGGTTGCAGTGTAGTCGGAGAACAGGTCGGTCTCGTCGATCTTCAAATGCTTGTCCCATCGGTTTCGGTCCCCTGGGGCGGACAGCCGCACTCTCTAGACGGAGGCTTGTTCATCCACCCGATATGAGGGTTGGCTGAAACGGCAGGACAATCAAGCTGGATTTGTGCCCGGCGCCGCCCGATTTCCGTCCCCGGTAGGGCGGAAATCGTCATCCGCGCTATCGCGCCGGGGCCGGAACCGCCGCTTGTTGCGGCCGGTTCCCGGTCGCCTGGCCGGCATTGGCGGAATCGGTGGTGCGTTCCTTATACACCTGGTCGCGCAGCAGTACGATGCTGATGCGCCGATTCTGCGCCGAGGACGGGTCGTTGGCCAGGAACGGGTCGCGGTCCGCCTTGCCGATCACCCAGCCGATGCGGTCGGCCGGCAGGCCGGCGGCGACCAGCGCCCGGCGGCTGGCATTGGCGCGGTCGGTCGACAGCTCCCAGTTGGTGTAGCCGGTCTGGCTGCGGTAGGGCCGGGAATCGGTGTGGCCTGTGATGGTGATCTTGTTCGGCAACCGGCCGATCACTTGCGTCACCTTATCCATGAGCTGCTGGGTGTAGTCGTACATGTTGGAGCCGCCGAGCGGGAACATGGCGCGCTCCTCCTGATCGACGATCTGGATGCGCAGGCCTTCCGGCGTCTGCTCGATCACCAGATTTTCGTTCAGGGCCGACAGGGCAGGATCGGATTCGATGGCGCCGCGCAACTGTTCCTCGGCGATCTCGAATTGCTGCTTCTCGCGCTCGGCGACCAGCTTTTCGAGTTCCTGCTGGCTGACCTGGCCGCGCGATTGACCCTGCTGGCCCCCGGTCTGACTCGCGCTCTGGCCGCTGCTCTGGCTGGCGCTGCGCATCTCGCCGCCGCCGCGGCCCTGGCCGTCGGTTTCCTCGGGGCCCTTGCCGGCGTTCGGCTCCTGGCCGTGGCCGCGATTGGCCTGCTCGCCCTGGACGGCCTGCTGGCTGCTGCCGCGCCCCTTTTCCGGGCCGGAGCCGATTTGGGAGTACTTGCTGCCGCTTTCGTTTTCCTGGCTGCCGAATTTCGATTCGATATTCTCCGGATCGTCCGAATCCGGTTCCGTCGCCTCGGTCTGCTCGGCTTGCGGGCGGGTCTGCGCCGGGCTGGAGATCATCACCGGCGAACTGGCGGATTTCAGCGCGCCGGGCGCCGTGATCGAGGTGCCGCCCAGCACGCCGCCGGAGCCGGACCGGCTGGAGCGCGAAATGGCGGTCGGGTCGAAATAGTTGGAGATGCCCATCTTCTGCTCCTCCGTCGTGGCGTTCAGCAGCCACAGCAGCAGGAAGAAGGCCATCATCGCGGTCACGAAATCGGCATAGGCGACCTTCCAGGCGCCGCCATGATGTCCGCCATGGCCGCCTTTCTTGATCTTCTTGATGATCAGTTCGGGGTGGTTGTCGCCGCCGCCAGCCATGTTTTCTATCCGATCCCGTTACACCGGCGGCAGGGCGGCCACCGCCTCTTCGACCTCGTAGAAGGTCGGGCGGACGTGGCTCCACAGCGCCTTGCGGGCGAATTCCACCGAGACGGCCGGCGCGTAGCCCGACAGGTGCGCCAACAGCCCGGCCTTGATGACCCCGAGATACTTGGCGTCGGCTTCATTGGTGTTCTTGATCGCGCTGGCCAGCGGGCCGACGAAACCGTAGCACAGCAGCACGCCCAAAAAGGTGCCGACCAGCGCCGCGCCGATCAGGCCGCCCAGCACTTCCGGCGGCTCGGTGATCGAGGACATGGTCTTGATGACGCCCATCACGGCGGCCACGATGCCCAGCGCGGGCAGGCCGTCCGCCATGGTCTGCACGGCCGAGGAAACGGTGTCGTCCTCGTGGTGATGGGTCTCCAGCTCCTCGTCGATAAGGGTTTCCATCTCGTGCGGGTTATCGGTGCCCAGCGTCATCATGCGCAGATAGTCGCACAGGAATTCCATCGCGTGATGGTTGGCGGCGAATTTCGGGAAGGACTGGAAGAGCGAGCTTTCCTCCGGCCGCTCGACATGGCTTTCGATCGCCAGCATGCCCTTGGTCTTCGCCAGCTTGAAGATGGCGTAGAGCAGGGAGAGCAGCTCCAGATAATCGTCCTTCTTGTATTTCGGCCCCCTCATCGCGATGCCGATGGCCTTGCCGGTCTTGCCCAGGATGTGCTTGGGATTCGCAACCAGATAGGCGCAACAGGCGCTGCCGAAGATCAGCGTGAACTCGAAGGGCTGCCACAGCAGCGCCATCTTGCCGCCCATCGCCATATAGCTGCCGAAGCAGCAGATCAGCACCCCAACCCAACCCAGGATGACCATCATGGTTCAGGAATCCTTCCTATCGACCCGTCGGTCGGTTGGCCACCGGTCGGCTGGGGCGTCGCCCATCTCCGTCAGCCCGCGATATTGACAAGACTTGCTTAATTTTCCGCTATCAGGCCCGTACTGCCAAGGTTTATCTACGGTTCTGACGGTATCGTGAGCATTCATGACGCAGTGCGGCAGGGCGATCCATCGGCCTTCGGGGTTGACCCCGCGGGTATCCGTGCCATCTATACGCGCCGACCCGACCGCCGCCAGCCGGATGCCCATGACCGTCGAGCCGCTTCCCATCGACCCGTTCCTGTTCCGCCAGGCCCTGGGGCGCTTCGCCACCGGCATCGCCGTGGCGACGACGCTTGACGCCGCCGACAGTCCGGTCGGCATCACCGTCAATTCGCTCAGCTCGGTCTCGCTCACGCCGCCCCTCATCCTGTTCTGCATCGACCGCACGGCCGCCGCCTATCCCGCTTTCGCGGCGGCCGGCGGATTCGCGATCAACATCCTCGCCGCCGACCAGCAGGCGCTGTCCGTGCAATTTTCCCTGCCGCACGATGCAGAGATCGTGCCAGACCGCTGGGAAGCGACGTCCTGGCGGCAATGGACCACCGGCGCGCCGATCCTGGACGGCTGCGTCGCGGTGCTGGAATGCCGGCGCTACGCCGCCTATGACGGCGGCGACCACATCATCCTGGTGGGCGAGGTGATGCAGGCGTCGAAGGCGCCGGAGGAAGAAGCGCCGTTGCTGTACTTCCAGGGCGGATACCGGGATTTAGCGATCTAGTTCAGCGGCCTACCAGCCTTCCGGCGTGGCCCCGCCGAGCAGCCTGGCGGTAATGCCGGCCGCGTTCAGCGCGGCGATGATCTCGCGCATATGCTCGGCCGAGCGGGTCTCGATCACGGCGTCAAGTTCGGCCAGCTTCACCGGCACGTTGTAGAACAGGCGCTGGTGGTAGATTTCGACGATGTTGCCGCCGCACTGGCCGATCAACCCGGCAACTTTTGCCAGCACGCCGGGCGAATCGCTGATCTCGCAGCGGATTCTGACCAGCTTGCCGTCGCGCGCCAGCCCGCGCAGCAGCACCGAGGAGAGCAGGCGGGAATCGATGTTGCCGCCGCAGATCACCGTGCCGACGGTGCGGCCGGAAAACCGCTCCGGCCGGCTCATGATGGCGGCGATGCCGGCCGCGCCCGCGCCCTCGGCGACCAGCTTCTGGCTCTCGATCAATATCTGCACCGCGCGCTCGATGGCGGATTCGTCGACCAGGATGATGTCGTCCACCAGCCGCGCGGCGATCTCGCGATTCAGCGCGCCGGGAATCTTCACGGCGATGCCCTCGGCCAAAGTCTGCCCGCCGCTGCTGGGGGGCGATCCCCGCAGCGATTCCTGCATCGACGGGTAGAGCGCCGCTTCCACGCCGATAATCTCTATGCCCGGCTTCAGCGCCTTGGCAGCGGTGGCGATGCCGCCGATCAGCCCGCCGCCGCCGATGGGGATGACCAGCACATCCAGGGCCGGCAGGGCGGCCAGCATCTCCAGGCCGATGGTGCCCTGGCCGGCGATCACGTCGGCATCGTTATAGGGATGCACGAAGGTAAGCGCCTCGGCGGCGGCCACCTGCTCGGCGAAGGCGGCGGATTCGCTCAAGGTCTCGCCCTTCAGGATGACCCGCGCGCCATAGCGCCGGGTGCGCTCCACCTTGGTGAAGGGCGTTTGCTCCGGCATGACGATGGTGGCCGGTATGCCGAGCTGCTGGGCGGCATAGGCGACGCCCTGGGCATGGTTGCCGGCCGACATGGCGATGACGCCCTGGCGCATGGCGTCGGCCGGCAGGCGGCTCATCCGCACATAGGCCCCGCGCGCCTTGAAGGAGCCGGTGCGCTGCAAATTCTCCAGCTTCAGATGCAAATCGATGCCCCACTCGTCCAGCCCCACGGCGGGCACCAGCGGAGTCTTCACGATCCGGCCCTCCAGAAGGGCGGCGGCGCTTTCGATATCGGCGAGCGTAACGGTCATGAATCGGCCCTGTTGCGAAATGTGCCGCAGCATAGGCGCTCGCGCCGGAGAGGGCTACCGCGCTTGCGAACGGTGAGGCCGCCGGACCCTTCGAGACGCCGGCTTG